>JAKPAM010000161.1 GCA_029779435.1 Pseudomonadota bacterium
CCTGCTGGTCGTGCAGGACTGGGGCGGCCTGCTCGGGCTCACGCTGCCGATGGCGATGCCGGAGCGGTTCACGCGTCTGCTCGCGATGAACACGATGCTGCCGGTCGGCGAGGTGACCGAGGGCTTCCTGCAGTGGCGCGACTACTGCAACCGCACGCCGGACCAGGCCGTGGGGCGGCTGCTCGCACGGGGGCGCCCCACACTCTCGCTTGCCGAGCAGGCGGCGTACGACGCGCCGTACCCCGATGCACGCCACAAGGTCGCGTTCGCCGCCTTCGCGAACATGGTGCCCGACACGCCGCACGCCGAGGGCGCCGACATCGGCCGGCAGGCCGCACGGTTCTTCGCGCAGGACTGGTCGGGGCAGAGCCTGCTGGCGATCGGCCAGCGCGATCCGGTGCTCGGCGAACCCGTGATGCGGCGCCTGATGACGATGATCCGCGGCTGCCCCGAGCCGCTGCTGATCCCGGAAGCCGGGCACTTCGTCCAGGAGTGGGGCGAGCCCGTCGCCCGTGCCGCGCTCGAGCGCTTCCGGCTGGCCTGAGCCCGATCGCGGGTCGACGCGCGCGCGTCTCAGCGGTCCGGACGCGCCGTGAGGCGCTCGTGCGCCGCCGCCAGGATGCGGTCCGACAGGACCGGGTCATCGACGGCGCGCGCCAGGGTCAGCGCACCCACCATCGTGGCGACGATGGCGAGCGCGCTGTCGTCGGCTTCTTCCGCGTTGGGCGTCAGGGCTGCGATCCGCTGCATCGCCGCCCGGACGGCATCGGTGAATTCGCTCCGGATCGCAGCGCCCTGGCGCGGGATTTCACCGCCCAGGGCGGCCATCACGCAGCCCTCGCCGGGACGATCCCGGTGCGCGGGGGACAGGTAGCGCGACACGTACTCCTCGAGCGTCCGGGCGCTGTCCATGCGCTCCGCGCTGGTCGCCAGCGCGTGCCCCAGGGCCTCTGCGGCCAGGTGCTCCTTGGACCCGAACTGGCTGTAGAGGCTGCCATGGCTCAGTCCGGCGGCGTGCGTCAGCGCATCGACGCCCACCCCCGACAGGCCGCGCTCCCGGAACAACCGGGCAGCCGCGGTCACGATCCGCGCACGATTCTCCGCCGCCTGCTTCTTCGATACCCGCATCCGTGGCCGCTCCCCTGTCGTGTCAGGACGGATGTTGACACTATTGATTGCGTTCGTCACCAATACGCAATTAACATGACGAACGTCATCAATAAATGCACGCACGAGGAGAGACGCGATGACCAAGGACCTCACCGGTCATGGCGACGGAACGGGTGCGCAGCGATGAGCCGGACGGCAAGCCCGAACGAAGTCCTGGCGATCGTCTGTGCCGGCATCGTGCTGGCCAACCTGGACCTGTTCATCGTCAACATCGCGCTGCCCAGCATCGCGACCGAGTTCGGTGATGCCAGCCTGGGGAACCTGTCCTGGATCCTGAACGGCTACGCGATCGCCTACGCCGCACTGCTGGTCTTCTGCGGCCGGCTGGCCGAGCGCTATCCGAGGAACCTCAGCTTCCTGGCCGGCGTCGCGGTGTTCACCGCCGGTTCGGCCGCGTGCGCACTAGCCGGCAGCGTCGAGTCGCTCGTCGCCTTCCGCCTCGTGCAGGCGGCCGGTGCCGCGCTGCTGACGCCGACGTCGGTCGGGCTGATTCTCGCGACGTTCCCACCCGAGGGGCGTGGCGGTGCGGTACGCCTGTGGGCGGCCATCGGCGGATTCGCGGCGGCCCTCGGCCCGATCGTCGGCGGGCTGCTGCTCGCCCTGGGCTGGCGATGGATCTTCCTGATCAACGTGCCGATCGGTCTGCTTGCCCTGCTGGTGGGTTGGCTGCGGCTGCCCAGGGTGCCGGGGCACGACGCACCGATGCCGAACTTCCCGGCCGCGCTGATGATCACCGTGGGCATCGCCGCACTCGCGCTCGGCATCGTCAAGGTGGGCGACGGCGACTGGAGCGACGCCGCGGTTGCGCTGACCTTCGCGACCGCGTTGCTGGCCCTGACGCTGTTCGTCGTGCACTGCGTCCGGTCCGACAACCCCTTCGTCGACCCCGCCCTCTTCCGCATCCGACCGTTCTCGCGTGCGACGTTGACGATGATGCCGTTCTCGACCGCGTTCGGCGCATTTCTCCTGTCGCTCGTGCTCTGGCAGGAGAGCGTCTGGCACTGGCCCGCGAGGCGGATCGGCTGGGCGATCGCCCCCGGCCCCTTCATGGTGCCCCTGACGTCGCTGCTGCTGGCGGGACCGATGATCGCCCGCTTCGGCGCGCGCGTGGTCGCCCTCTGCGGGCTCGTCGTCTTCGCTGCGGGCGTCGCCGTCTGGGCGGCCTTCGCCGGCGCCGACGCGAGCCTCGGGTTCGCCATCCTCTGCGT
>JAKPAM010000176.1 GCA_029779435.1 Pseudomonadota bacterium
GCAGATCGGCCCGATCGGCTCACGTGCTGACGTCGTGCTGGCCTTCATCACCGAGGCCGGTGTGATGGTGCGAGCAGGGTGCTTCTTCGATACCCGCGACGCCTTCGAGCGCGCGATCGAAGAGACGCACGGCGACAACGAGCACGGCCTCGAGTACCGCGCTGCGCTGGCGCTGATCGATGTGCACGCCACGGCATGGCCGGCAGAAGAACAACCCACGGAGGCCGCGTAAATGGACCCCCGCAAGCGACACCTGATCGACCTCATGAACACGGTCATCACCGCGCAAGTCCGCCGCGCCGGACTCCACCCCTTCGCCGGCTTCCGCGAGCAGCGCACCGCGAAGCTCGCCGTCGAGGAAGCGCGCCACGCGCTGCTCGAAGCGCTCGATGCGCTGCCGCTGCAGCCCGGGCCGACGCCGGCAGACGTGGAACGCGCCAACGACGCAGCGATCGAGTGCTTGGCAGCCGTGCGCGCAGCGATGCGGAGGGCGGCATGAGCGAGATCAAGTTCTGCCCCACCTCCGACCGCCAGACGTTCGTGTCGGATGGCATGGGCATCGACCGCGCCATCGTCGCGATCCTGGTGAGCCCGGGCCAGGTGATATTCACGGCCAGAGGTGGCGGGTTCGACCTGCACATGCGCGGCACGCCTGCGCAGATGCGCGAGCTGGCGAAGATGCTCACGCAAGCGGCCAACATCGCCGAGCACGGCACTTTCGGCGAGGTGTCGGCATGACCCCGCACGACGACGCCCACTGGGGCGAGGGCCGGTATATGTCGCACGCCGCGGCCGAGCGCAAGATCGCGCAGGCGCGAGCCGAGGGCCGGATCGACTGGCAGTTCGCGGTGTCCATCGCGCTCTTCGTGGGGCTCATCGCTGGCGTGATCCTGGGGGAGATGACGCGGCCATGAGCACGCACCCAGTCGTTTGCCCCGTCTGCCACGGCGAAGGCCGCGAGATCACGCACTTCGAGTGCACGCACTGCGCCGGCACCGGGGTCGTCGATCGGGACGAGTACTACAGCGTCGGCGATCGCGTGGTGTTGATCGGCACGCTGCTGGTCGCGGCGATCGTCACTGTGCTTGTCGCCTGCGGGGTTATCACGTGAGCGAGTTCAAGGGCACGCCGGGGCCGTGGAGGCACTACCCAGACGACAACATCATCGTGTCCGCCGACGGCAGGCTGCTGGACTGGGTGGCAAGGAGCTTGCACGTGACGAGGGAACAGCGGGACGCCAATGCCCGGCTGGTTTCCGCCGCGCCGGATCTGCTGGGCGCGTTGATCGCAATCACCGATCAACTCGAACGAGTCGGCGACACGCGCCCGCACAAAGACGGCGAGTTCATCGAGCAGGCCCGCGCCGCGATCGCGAAAGCGTTGGGGGAGCAGCCATGAGCCGCATGCCGGGATTCGGTGACAGCGACACGTGGGGCCCCGTCGTCGACCCGCGCGACCCGCGCTGGGTTGATCCGCCCGAGCCGGAGCCGCCCACGCAGCGCGAAATCGACGAGCGCATCGAACGGATCATCGATCGCATCGACGAGAACGAGCTGGCCGAGCTTGTCGCTTATGACGAGGCTGCCGGCGCGGCGTCGGTGCGTCTGATCAAGGCCGCTGCCATCTCGTCGGACATCGATCGCATCGTCGCGTGCCGCGCGTTCCAGCGCGCCGTGCGCAAGATGCCGGCGATCCGCGAGATGGCTGTGCGCGAGCTGGCGGGCGAGCGGGGTGACGACTGATGAGCCATCAGCAATGGCACGAGCAAGTCGGCCGCCGCGAAGAATTCGAGCAGGAGCACAAGGATGAAGTTCGAGAAGGCAGTGCGCAAGAAGGCGAAGCTGCGTTTGGCGATCACCGGCCCGAGCGGGTCGGGCAAGACGCTGGGCGCCCTGATGGTCGCCAAGGGCCTGGGCGGCCGGATAGCGGTGCTGGACACTGAGCACGGCAGCGCGAGCCTGTACGCCGAGCCGATCACGCTGCCCGGCGGCCAGCGCTTCGAGCCGCCCGAGTTCGACGTGCTCGAGCTGACCGCGCCCTACTCGCCCGAACGCTACATCGAGGCGATCCGTGCTGCCGAGGATGCCGGCTACCAGACACTGGTCATCGACTCGACCACGCACGAATGGTCGGGTACCGGCGGATGCCTGGACATCAATGAGCAGACCGCTCGCGCGAAGTTCAAGGGCAACACATGGTCGGCGTGGAACGAGACGACGCCGCGGCACCGCGCGTTCATCGACGCCATGCTGCAGTCGTCGATGCACATCATCGCGACCGGCCGCAGCAAGACCGAGACGGCCCAGACGGATGACGGTGGCCGCAAGAAAGTGGTCAAGCTCGGGATGAAGACCGAGCAGCGCGACGGATTCGAGTACGAATTCACCACCGTCCTGGACCTGGTGCACGACGGCCACTATGCGGCAGCCACCAAGGACCGCACCGGGCTGTTCACCGGCGATCCGATGCCCATCACCGAACGGACCGGCCAGGACATTCTGGCATGGCTCGAATCGGGCGAGGAAGGTCCGAACGCCGACAAGATCCTCGCCGCCATCGCGGAGTCCGCAACCGTCGAAGTCCTGAAGGGCCACTTCGAAGCGGCGATCCTGGTGCTGTCGACGCGGCACCACGATGCCATCAAGGCCGCCAAGAACCGGCGTTACCGCGAGCTGACGGCCCCGACCGAACGCAAGCATGGCGAGGAAGGCTGACGCCATGCAGAAGACGTTCGTCCTGAGGAACGAGGTCAACGCGCGGCAGCTCTACGCCTTCCTGAAGGTGAATTGGCTGTCGTGCGCGCAGGCCGGCAAGCCGCTGGCCGTGACCGTCGCCGAGCACAAGGCCCAACGCAGCGATGCCGCCAACCGCAAGTACTGGGCGCTGCTCGCCGAGATTGCCGAGGGCGCATGGGTCGGCGGCAGGCGATACAGCAAGGAGCAATGGCATCTGTGGTTCGCCGGCGAGTTCATCGGATGGGAAGACCTGCCCGGCGGTCGGCGCGCGCCCATCAGCACGTCCACGCTCGACGTGGCTTCGTTCTCCGCTTACCTCGATCGCGTCATGCAGTACGCGGCCGAACACCTCGCATTGGAGCTGGCATGAACCTCTTTGAGCTGAGCGCTCAGTACCGCGCCATGGCCGACACGCTGGCCGACCTGAACATCGATGAGCAGACGCTGGTCGACACCCTCGAAGCCGAGGGCGGCGCGCTGACCGACAAGGCCCAGAACGTCGCCTACGTCATTCGCAATCTCGAAGCGACGGCCGACGCGATCAATGAGGCGGCCGCCGCGATGGGAGTCCGCCGCAAGGCGATCGAGAACCGCGCCGCCGGCCTGCGCCGCTACCTGCTGGCCGGCATGCAGATGGCCGGCATCACCAAGATCGAGTGCCCGCACTTCGTGATCGCGGTCAAGCGCAACCCCGAGGCGTGCGAAATCTTCGATGAGGCGCAGATCCCCGCCGAGTTCATCGTCGCCCCGCCGCCGCCACCGGCACAGCCCAACAAGGACGCGATCCGGCTGGCGTTGCAGGCCGGCGAGGACGTGCCGGGCGCGCGGATGACGCGCAGCGTGCGGCTCGACATCAGATAGGTTCACCAACCCCAGCGCGCGGGCACTTAGACGCTCGTCGGCCGGTGGGCGTGCGCGGCACCGGACACCTTCACCTAAGGATGCACATGAGGCTCTACCGAATTGACAACATCGAGACGGATGATATTCACCTCGTCTCGGCCAACTCCGCAGCACAGGCAATCAAGCACGTCGTCGACGGCATGCTGCGCGCCAGCGTGCCCAGCGGCATCGAGGTCGCGGCGCTGATCTCCGACGGCATCACCGTCGAGCGCGCGGGCAAGGAGCAGGCCGAGCTGCCGGAGGGTGGCGATGCCTGAGCGGCAGCGGCTGGCCAATCTGCGCGTCGACACCGACCGCGAGGGTCAGACCGAGACCGGCATCTTCGTGCGCGCGATCCGCGGCGATCGGTGGGTGTCGGCGGACATCGCAGACCTGGACAGGGCCAGCCTGATCGCGTGGCTGCGCAGCGAGAAGCAGATCGCGATGAACACCGTGCTCGCGCTGCTCGGGCATACCCACCTGACCGAGGGCGAGTGACCATGCCGCGCTCGTCCCGCCCTCGCCGCGCGCGCCGCCCTCGCCTGGTCGCCGAACCCGTGACCGTCGGCCTGCTCGAACAGATCCGCCGCATCACCGTTGCCAGCGAAATCGCCATGCGCGTGGGCGCGGCCGACACTGCGACCTACAACGACGTGGCCAGCCTGCTCGATTCGGTCGGCGCCGCAGTGCTCGGACGCCTGCCAGAGCACCACGCCGACGCGATCAGCATCCAGTCGGCCTGCCTCACGATGATTGCCGCCGGCAAGCGCTGGCGCGGCGACCTCGTGCCGTTCTCGCCGGCTGACGCAAACGCCATTGCGCGAGGCCTCGATGCCATCGAGCGCCACGTGCCCGAGCTCACCACCACCGCCGACATCAAGCGTGCCCAGATCCGGGCGCTTAGGGCGCGTGCAAACCAGTCCACCACCGAGGAGTCCACCAGTGCTTAAGCTCGATCGTGTCCTCTGCGAGATTCGCACCTTCGCGCCGTTCAGCAGCCGAAAAGGCCAATGCGGCGTCGTCATCAAGTTCGAGATGTCGACCGGCCCTGAGGTGCTGGACCAGCTCATGCAGGGCCTGTCCGCCGCGCTGTACAAGCGTCCCGACGTCATAAGCGCGCAGTCGGATGCCACGCAGTCGCCGGCCCGCTTCCCGCAGATCCGCGGCCTGGACATCGATTACATGATCGCCGGCGCCGCGGTCGAGATTGACCGCGAGGACCTGCTGGGCGAATGCCGCATGCGGTACACCGATTGCGAGGTCACGAAGGTGCGTCCGGTGCTCGAAGACGGCGCGTGCTCGTGGACGTTCCTCGTCAAGATCGGCGATCCGGCCCCCGAGGACGTGGGCAAGCTGTATCAGTTGCTCAAGAAGATTGTGGTCTTGACGATGGTGCCGCCCGAGGCCGCGACGTACGAGCAGCGCGACGACGCGACGGGCGACATGTTCGCCGGCGACCAGCCGGAGACCCACGATGTCGTAGCCGGCATATGGGAGCGGCAGGACCGCGACGCGGCCGAAGCGGCTGCCCAAGCGGAGGCCGAGGGCGAGCCGGCGCCGAAGAAGCGCGGGCGCAAGGCCGCCGGCGGGGCGGTGCACTGATGCCGGCTATCACACCCGAATCCGGAAGCCAGGCCGAAGCCGAGGCTGGGCGCGGCTCGGCTATCACATCGCCGAACCAGCAATCCTGCGACACGTCCGGCGATCGTGCCGCGGGCGGCGACATGACAGAAGCGTTTGATCGATGGATGAAATCGAGGAGGATGAACGCGAAGTGCGCTGCCGGGCGTTTGGTCTACCTTGGCTGGCAGGCCGCCTGGCAGGCAGTTTCCGCCGTCGGCCACCCGCGCGCAATCTCCGAGATCAGCACCCTGCGCGCCGAGAACGCGCGGCTGACAGCTGACCACAGAGACGAACTGGCTGAGCTGTTCAAGGAGCGCGACGCCGCCGAGGACATGGCCGACCAACTCGCCGCGCAGATCGCAGCGATCACCGGCGTGGACATCGGCGAGCACAGCAGCGCGAACTGCCCGTGGCGCAATGCGCTGATGGCGGCGGCGGAGTTCGGGCCGGGGCCGGACGAGCATCCGACCTGGCGCGACGCGGCTGTTGCGGAGAAGGTGCGGCGGATCGCCGTGGAGCGGTCAGTCTTGGATCTGAAGCTCTGCGAGTCGCAACGTCTCGTCATGCGGCCTGGCCAGGTCTATCGCTTCGTCGTCGACCCGACGTGCGCAGAGTGCCAGCGGATCGCGGCACTTACCGATGCACCGCCGGGGCCGCTGCCGGTCGGTCTGCTGTCCGCCGAGCCGCGGCGCGTGGCCAAGCTGGCCAAACCGAACCGCGACCGCGATGAACGCGTGGCACCAATGGCCGAGGCCGGCGTGACAAAGCACGACGTCTCAGCATTCTGGCGGGCGCAGCCGTTCGACCTGGCGCTGCCGAACGACAACGGCACGACGCCGCTGGGTAATTGCGACCTGTGCTTCCTGAAGGGCGCGGCGAAGGTCATGCGGATCATCCGCGATGAGCCTGAGCGTGCGGTCTGGTGGGCGCGGCAAGAGCAGCGAATCAGCGAGATCGCCAACAAGCCGAGCGGCGCACGGTTTCGCGACCACCGCCCCACGTACACGACGATGCACGCTGCCTGGACGGGCTCGTTGCAGGATCTGTTGCACGGCCAGTCGCCAGCCGAACTGCTCGCCGGCCTGCCCGGTGACGAGCTGGAGGATTGCGAATGCACGGACTGAGCGTCACCGCCCCGCTCTGCGGCCACCCACCGTTCGTCGAGCACGAGCGCGCCTGGTACGTCACCGGTCGCGGTGCGATGCGACCATGGTGCCCACGCTGCGCCGCCGACCCCAGCTATAAGCCGCCGCGTGGCTGGCGCCGTGCCGCGAACCTCGACCAGTTGTTCAATCCGCCGCCACCGCCGCCCGTCGAGACGTTCGAGCGGCGCATTGAGCGCCTGGCGCGCGCCGGCAAGTGGCCGTTTCCGATCCACGGTGCGCCGCGGCATCGCGCTGGCCTGCGGCCGCCGGCGGAGGTGCTTGAGCCATGACGCCCGCCCACCGAGACCTCATCCGCATGCTGGTCGAACAGATCCTCGCCGAGGCACCAGCCGAAGACCTGGAAATCGAATCCGGTATTGTTGCTTCACCACAGCCTGATCGTTCCAACCCGCTCTTGGAGTCACCCCATGCCGGACAGATCCTCGCCCTGGCCCGTCGGTAGCCGATTCGGACGCCTGACGGTCAGCGGCTGGGAATTTCGTGCCGCGCCCAGCGGCCGCCAGCGCCGGCGCTTCTACGCGTGCGCATGCGACTGCGGCTCAACGGTCAAAGTAAGGTCATGCCAACTTTCGTCGGGCCGGACATCTTCGTGTGGTTGCTTGAAGCGCGAGGCGTGGATTGAAGCCAGAACGACCCACGGAGGCCGTAAAACGCCCGCCTATTCGATTTGGAGCGACATGAAACGCCGTTGCTTGGCCCCGTCGCATTCGTCCTTCAAGCACTACGGCGGCCGCGGAATTGCAGTGTGCGAGCGATGGGATTCATTCGAGAACTTCCTGGCAGATATGGGCCAACCGCCGCCCGGCATGTCGATCGACCGCATCGACGTGAACGGCAACTACGAGCCATCGAACTGCCGCTGGGCAACGGCCGAAACGCAGCGTAACAACCGCAGATGCAGCCATTTCGTTGAGTCCGCCGGGAAGCTTCAGACTATCGCGCAATGGTCCAGAGATACCGGCATCCCGGAACGGCGCATTGCTGATCGACTTCGGAATGGATTTTCGGCCGAAGACGCGTTGTCCCCCAACCCGCTTCCCAGGCGTCGCAAGAGGGTGGGCCAGTGAAGGCAGCGCTTTATGCTCGATTCAGCACCGACCTGCAGTCAGCGTCATCCCTCGCTGACCAGTTCCGGCTGTGCGAGGCACGCATGCCGGTTGGCCTCGAGGTGGTCGCGCGCCACGGCGACGACGGCGTCTCGGGTTCGATTCCTGTCGCGCAGCGCCCGGCCGGCCGCGCCCTGCTGGCCGACGCCCTGGCCGGCCGATTCCAGGTCCTGGTGGTCGAGTCCCTCGATCGCCTGAGCCGCGACCAGGTCGAGCTCGAGCGCGTCGTGCGCCGGCTCGAGCACATCGGGATCCGCATCATCGGCGTCTCGGACGGCTACGACAGCCAGGCAGCCGGTCGCAAGGTGATCCGAGCCGTCCGCGGGATCGTCGCCGAGATCTACTTGGACGACCTGCGCGTCAAGACGCACCGTGGGCTGTCCGGGCAGATCGCGCGTGGTTTCATCGCGTCCGGCAAGAGCTACGGCTACCGCATCATCCGCGTCGACGGCGGCAGCATGTACGAGATCGACGAAGCCGAAGCCCGGTGGGTGCGCTGGATCTTCGAGCGATTCGCCGACGGGGCCGGCATCCGAACGATCGCCTTCTCCCTGAACGCCCACCGCGTGCCGGCGCCGCGCGGCGCGACGTGGACGGTGTCGGCACTGTACGGCAGCCCGGTCAAGGGTAGCGGCCTGCTGAACAACCGGTTGTACGTCGGCCAGATGATCTGGAACCGATCGCAGTGGGTAAAGGATCCCGACACGGGCAAGCGCCAACGCCTCGATCGACCGCCGAGCGAATGGATCACCCGCGAGACGCCCGAGCTGCGCATCGTCGATGACGAGACGTGGCGAGCCGTGCGCGCTCGCATCGACGGTGGGCGTGGCGCGGACGGGCGCAAACGCGCCCATCGCCCCGTCCGCACGATCTTCGGTGGCCTGATGCGCTGCCCGCATTGCCGGGCACCCATGGTTGCGATCAGCAGCACCCGCTACGGCTGCAACGTGCGCAACGATCGTGGACCGACTGTCTGCCCGGGATTCACCGTGCTGCGGCGTGTTGCAGACCGACGGCTGGTCGAACTCATCCGCGAGCAGCTGCTCAGCCCCGAGGCGGCCCGGGAGGCCGAACGCATAGCCGCTGAGATGCGCGCCGCTCGCCCGAATGCGGCACGAGAGACCGCGGCGCGGCGCCGAGCGGTGGAGGCCGAGATAGGACGGCTCGTCGAGGCGATCGCGGCGATGGGCGTATCGCCAGCGTTGCAGACTCGGCTGCGCGCGGCGGAAGGTGAGCGCGACAAACTCGCGGCGCCGACGCCATTGCACGAGCGTCGCGCGATCGACATCCAGGCGAGGTTCCGGGAGAAGCTCGCCAAGCTCGATGAGGCGCTGGAGCGGGATACAGACCGGGCCAGGACCATCGTCGCCAGTCTGTTGGGCCCTATCGACCTGACGGTCATCGACGATCAGGTCTGGGCAGAAATAGAAACCGGCCGATCCATACAGGCAACGGCCGGAGATTCTATAACGCTGGTTGCGGGGGCAAGATTTGAACTTGCGACCTTCGGGTTATGAGCCCGACGAGCTGCCAGACTGCTCCACCCCGCGTCCGTCAGAGCAATAGACTATAGCAGACCATCTGATCGATTGCAAGCGCCGTCACCCAATCAGTGCGACACCACGCTGGCGGCCGGTGGCGGCGCGCTGGTCACTTCCATCGGCTCGACCAGCACGACGGCCAGAACTGCCGTGATGATGGCGGCGGCGGCCCAGCAGATCATGGCCTGGCCTGTCTTGATCGCCCGGCGGGCGGGAACGTCGTCACGAACGACATCGGCAGCGAGAGTCAGGACAGTCATCGAAGGCTCCTGGTAAAGAGGGGATGACGTCACTGTGCGCCACGTTCGTGGCGCGATTGCGCAGGCGCTTGCGGGTGAACGTGTCAAACGTAACGGCGTGTTTCAGCCCGCGCGCGATCCCCACGATCCCCACGATCCCCCGGCGACCGCCGCAGCGACAGCGGCCGCGACGATCAGGCCGCGGCGTCGACCGGGATGCGCAGGCGTACCAGCGTATTGGCCATCAGGCTGGCGTCCGCGACCTGGATCTTCTGGATGATCTCGTACGCGGAGATGCCCTCGGGCACATGCCGATAGCTCTCGGCCAGTTCGGACGCGCGCTCGACCGCCTGCTTCTGCGCTTCGAGCGACGAACTGATCGATACCGAATCATCGATGGCCGCCACCGGCTGGACCTGGCTGGCCGCCAGCGCGGCGTCCCGGATGAAGGACGGCTCGACGGGTACGGCGGCCAGGGCCGGCTGGCCTGGTGTGATAGCGGCTAGGACTGACATCATGGCCTCCTATGGATCTCGGTTCGACACGCGGGAACGCCCGGTACGTGCTCCGATACCTCAGAGGTTGAGCGAACAGCGGCAGGTTTTCCTGGTTGATCCGGCGATCGGCGTCCGGGGGCCGATCAACGATCGGATCGGCCCCCGGACGGCTTCGAAAGCCCCCGATCCGCCCTGCCCGTCCCGCCCGTCCCGCCCATCCTGCGCAGCCATAGACGCCTGGCCAGATAGGCGACGACCGCGGCATTGAACGCGAATATCGCGGCGACGCCGAAGCCTGGACGTTCGACCAGGTGCAGGATCTCGATCGGCAGGTAGATCGCACCGGACAACGCGCCCAGCCATTCTCCCCAGGCCTTGCCGAACCACAGGCCCGCGGCCTCGGCGAAACGCAACGCGACGTAGGCGATGGCCGCGGCGAACAACCCGACCAGATTGGCGTGCTGCAACTGGTCGATCCGCTGCAGGAACAGGTGCGACAGATGGCCGTCGGGGTCGACGTGCACGTGCCGGATCAGCTCCATGGCCAGGTGGCGCAGGTCGTGGTGCAATGCGTGCAGCAGACCGAATCCGGCCGCCAGCACCAACAGGCCCTTGAACGCTTCGAACGACGCGATCAACCGGATCGCGGCCGCATCACGCAGCCCCGCTACGCCCCCCATCGCGCCTCACCGCGCGCCGTCTTGCGTGTCCAGCAGCCGCTGGTGCAGCAACGTCAGCGCGGCTGACGCGAACGCGCGCATGTTCTCGACGCGGTCGCCCCGGCCGGTTTCGATCGTGACGACGGCCGAACTCGGGCCATCGACGGCCACGCACGTGTGCCCCGCCGCGTCGCCATAGCGGTTGCCGTCCGGTCCGGCGGCGCCGGTCTCGGACAAGCCCCAATCGACGCGGAAACGCTGGCGCACCGTCTGCGCCAGCACGCGGGCGTAGGGTTCGGACGATGAGCGCATCCCTTCGAGAATCTCGCGCGGGATGTCCATCAGCAGCCGCTGCGCACGCGCCGTATAGATGACGCCGCCACCGAGGTAATACGCCGATGCGCCCGGTACCGACAGCAGCGCCGCGCTGATCAGACCGCCGCTGGAGGATTCGGCGACGGCGATCGTCTGGCGCCGCGCCTTGAGCAGATCCGCGATTGCGGCCGCTTGGTCGAGTAGTTCGTTCATGCGAGGTATGCTAACGCGCAAAGCGCTTCGATGCGCGATCGGTTCATTCCACACTCGAGGAGACTCGCCTTGGCCTTCAGCAGCCCCGTCGCCAAGCTCGACGTCGACAACGGCATCGCCGTGCTGACGCTCGATTCACCCCCCGTCAACGCCTTGTCGGCTCCGGTACGCACCGCGATCCACGACGGCGTCAAGGCCGCGATCGACGATCCGGCCGTGCAGGCCATCGTGCTGATCTGCGATGGCCGGACCTTCATCGCCGGCGCCGACATCACCGGCTTCGGCAAGGCGCCCGAAGGCCCGACGCTGCAGGCCGCGCAGAACATGATGGAGAACTCGCCCAAGCCCGTCGTCGCGGCGATCCACGGCACGGCGCTCGGCGGCGGCCTGGAAACCGCGCTGGCCTGTCACTACCGCGTGGCCGTGCCGTCGGCCAAGTGCGGCCTGCCCGAAGTCAAGCTGGGCCTGCTGCCGGGCGCCGGCGGCACGCAGCGGCTGCCGCGCATCGTCGGCGTGCAGCGCGCGCTCGAGATGATGACGTCCGGCGAGCACGTGCCGGCCAAGCAGTGCCTGGAAATGGGCCTGGTCGACGAACTGGTCGAGGAAGGCAAGCTGCGCGAAGGCGCGGTCGCGTTCGCGCGCAAGCTGCTGGCCGAGAAGCGGCCGCTGAAGAAGGTGCGCGACCTGGACGACAAGATGATCGAGGCGCGCAAGCACCCCGAGATCTTCGCCGAATTCCGCAAGGCCAATGCCCGCAAGTTCCGCGGATTCATGGCCCCCGAGCACAACATCCGCTGCATCGAGGCGGCGGTCAACCAGCCGTTCGACGAAGGGCTGAAGACCGAGCGCGCGCTGTTCACCGAGCTGATGAACAGCGTCCAGTCGGCCGCGCAGCGCTACGTGTTCTTCGCCGAGCGGCAGGTCTGGAAGATCCCCGACGTGCCGGCCGACACCCCGGTCGTACCGGTCAAGAAGGTCGGCATCATCGGCGCGGGCACGATGGGCGGCGGCATCGCGATGAACTTCGCCAACGTCGGCATTCCGGTCACCCTCGTCGAGACCCGGCAGGAAGCGCTCGACCGCGGCCTGAGCGTCGTGCGCAACAACTACGAGAACACGGCGCGGCGCGGCCGGCTGACGGTCGAGCAGGTCGAGCAGCGGATGCGGCTGCTGTCCGGCTCGCTGGACCTGAACGCGCTGGCCGACTGCGACATGATCATCGAAGCCGTGTTCGAGAACATGGAGGTCAAGAAGGAACTGTTCGCCAATCTGGACAAGATCGTCAAGCAGGGCGCGGTGCTGGCCACCAACACGTCGGCGCTGGACATCAACGAGATCGCCACCGCCACGTCGCGTCCGCAGGACGTGATCGGCATGCACTTCTTCTCGCCGGCCAACGTGATGCGGCTGCTCGAAGTCGTGCGCGGCGAAAAGACGTCCGCGACGATGATCGCGACGGCGATGGGCATCGGCAAGAAGATCGGCAAGATCGCCGCGCTGTCGGGCGTGTGCCCGGGCTTCATCGGCAACCGCATCCTGCGCGCCCGCACGCTGCAGGCGCAGGCGATGCTGATGGAAGGCGCGATGCCGTGGGACATCGACAAGGTGATCTACGACTTCGGCCTGCCGATGGGACCGTTCGCGATGTCGGACCTGGCGGGCCTGGATCTGGGCTGGTTCCGCGAGCGCTCGACCAGTTCGACGATCCGCGAGGTGCTGTGCGAGGCCGACCGGCGCGGCCAGAAGACCGGTGCCGGCTTCTACGACTACGACGAGAAGCGCAACGCCAAGCCGTCGCCGGTCACCGAGAAGATCATCCGCGACTTCATGGCCAAGCAGGGCGCGACGCCGCGTCAGATCAGCGAGACCGAGATCCTCGAACGCTGCATCTACCCGATGATCAACGAGGGCGCGAAGATCCTGGAAGAAGGCATCGCGATCCGGCCGTCGGACATCGACATCGTATGGATCAACGGCTACGGCTGGCCCGTCTATCGCGGCGGACCGATGTTCTACGCCGACACGGTCGGCCTGGACAAGGTCGTGGCCAAGCTCAAGGAATACGCGCCGAAGCTGGGCGCCGACTTCACGATCTCGCCGCTGCTGGAGAAGATGGCCGCCGAAGGCAAACGCTTCCAGGACATGAAGTAAGGCGGGAGGCGGGCCGGGTCATCCGGCCTGCCGGCGAAGGCGGAGTGCCCTGCCGGGCCCCCGCCTCCCCGCCCGCGGCCCGAGGGGCGCACGCCCTGGGCCCATGCCACGCGTCACGACGGATGCATGGCCGGCTCGTGCACGAGTTCTCAGGCGTCGAGCTTGATGCCCAGTTCGTCGGCGAGCATTCCCCAGGTCTTGCCGTACTCGTCGTAGCGTTGGATCGTCGTCGGGTAGTCCGTCGGCCACTGGTCGATCGCGAACGTATCGCGCAGCGCGGCGAGCTTGGGCGTGCCGGAGGCTTCGTGGATCGCTTCGGCCACCTTGCGCAGGATCTCGACCGGCGTTCCGGCGGGTGCCACCATCGGCATGTAGCCTTCCAACTTGTACAACGGATCGGTGAACCCCTGCTCGACCATCGACGCCACGTCGGGCAGCTTGGGCGAACGCAGGCTGCCGGTCGCGGCGGCCAGCGGCTTGACCGTGCCTTTCTGGTAGTGCATCGCGAACTGCAGGTAGCTGCCGACGACGGCCTGGATCTGTCCATTGACCACGTCGATCCACATCGGCGCCTCGCCTTTGTAGTGAACCGTCGTCAACGGGATCTTGCGCACCTTGATCCAGTTCTCGGCAACCAGGTGCGGCCACGAACCTTGGCCGTACGTGCCCAGCGTCAACGGATGCGATTTCGCGTATTCGACCAGTTCGGCCGCGTTCTTGACCGGCAGGTCCTTGTTCGCGGCCAAAATCAGCGCGCCGCTGGGAAACAGCGTGACCGGCGCGAAATCCTTGGCCGCGTTGTACGGCAGCTTGGTGTACAGCCCTCGTGCGGACCAGACCGGCGTGCTGGTCGTGACCAGGAACGTATAGCCATCGGGCGGCGATTTGGCAGCGATGTCGGCCCCGAGGATGCCGCCGGCGCCGGGCCGGTTGTCGACGATGAAGTTCTGGCCGAACTTGCGGCTCAACGCTTCGCTGTATTGGCGCGCGTACGAATCGGTCAGTCCGCCCGCGGCGAAGTTGCAGATCACGCGCACCGGTTTCGTCGGCCAGGCGCCGGTGGAACCCTGTGCCGATGCCCGCCCGGACAGACCCAGCCCCGCCAGCGCCGCGCCGGCCCCGATCAGCAACGAGCGGCGTCGGCCCTCGTCCGGTGCGCAGGCCGTGGACGGGTCGGATAGCCCGCCCGAGGAAGTGAATCGTGGTTCGGCCATTGGCGTGTCTCCTGGAAAAACGAGGTGATCGGACCCGATACGCATTCGGGTAGCAAGCGTGGGCAGGCTACCGGCCAGGCATCGCTCGCGCAATTCGGGCAATCACGCGGTATTCGCGACGCCGGCGCGCATTAACCGCCCTACCCGTGCACGAAGCCATCGTATCCGGCCGCGGCGACCTCGGCGCAATGCGCGGCATAGGCCGGGAACCCGATCAGCGGCATGAACACCCGCGTCTTGCCGGGCACGTTGGCGCCCAGGTACCAGGAATTGCACGACGGATACAGCGTACGGTCCGCGACGGCGTTGACATGCTCGACCCAGCGGTCCTCGGCGGCCTCGGTCGCCTCGATGCGCTGCTTGCCTTGCCGGCGCAGCCAATCGATGCAGTCGCCGATCCAGCCGACGTGCTGCTCGATCGACACCAGCATGTTGGTCAGCACCGACGGACTGCCGGGCCCCGAGATCGTGAACAAGTTCGGAAAGCCGGCGATGCCCAGGCCCAGGTAAGTGCGCGGACCGGCGTGCCACTTGTCCTGCAGTCGCTGGCCCTGCCGGCCGGTAATGGCGATCTTCAGCAGCGTGCCGGTCATCGCGTCGAAGCCGGTCGCGTAGACGAGGCAATCGAATTCGTAGTCGGCGTCCGTGGTCCGCAGGCCGGTCGGGGTAATGGCCTCGATCGGCGCCCGGCCGACGTCCACCAGCGTGACGTTGGGCCGATTGAAGGTCTCGTAGTAGCCGGTATCGACGCACAGGCGCTTGCAGCCGATCGTCTGGCGCGGCATCAGCAAGTCGGCCACCGCCGGGTCGCGGACCTGCTCGCGGATCTTGCGGCGCACGAACTCGGCCGCGGTCCGGTTGGCGCGGTCATCGAGCATCAGGTCGTTGAACGCGCCCATGAACGGCAAGCCGCCATGTCGCCAGCGCTCCTCGAAGATCTGCTCGCGCTCGGCGTCGGTCACGCTCAGCGCCGATTCGTCACGGCGCGGATAGCTGCTGCCGTAGGCCGGCATCATCTGGCTGTTGCGCGCGCGAAAGCCGGCATAGTCGGCCTTGATGGCCGCTTCGTAGTCCGGATCGATCGGGCCGTTGTACGCGGGCACCGTGTAGTTGGCCGTTCGCTGGAACACCGTCAACGACCGCGCCTGCGCGGCGATGATCGGGATCGACTGGATCGCCGACGAGCCGGTGCCGATGATGCCGACACGCTTGCCGGTGAAATCGACAGGCTCGTGCGGCCACTGGCCGGTGTGGTACGTCGGGCCGGCGAAGCTGTCGCGGCCCGGGAAATCGGGCAGGTTCGTCGACGACAGGCAGCCGGTGGCCATGACCAGGAAGCGGGCACGGACCCGGTCGCCGCGATCGGTCGTCACCGTCCAGCGGTCGGCGGACTCGTCGTAATCGGCCGCCAGCACCGTCGTGCCGAAGCGCAGTTGGCCGCGCAGGCCGAACCGGTCGGCGACGTGGTTCGCGTAACGCAGCAGTTCGGGCTGCGTCGCGTAGCGCTCGGACCACTGCCATTCCTGCTGTAGCACCTCATCGAACTGGTACGAGTATTCGAGGCTCTCGACGTCGCAGCGCGCGCCGGGATACCGGTTCCAGTACCAGGTGCCGCCGACCCCGTCGCCGCGCTCGAACACGATCGCGCTCAGGCCCATCCCGCGGGCCCGGTTCAGCATCGCCAGCCCGGCGAACCCGGCACCGACGATGACGAGGTCGAGGTCTCCCACCAGCGGCGCCGCATCGGCGGCCGGCGGCTGCTGCGCCGGTGTCGAATCAGGGCCCATCGCGTCACGCTGCTGCATGCATCCGTCTCCTTGTCGAGGTTGTCCGCACCGATGGGCAGCCTGCTTCGCCGCGCGATCACCGTGCGATGCGCACGATGTTATCGGATCACGGCGATCGCTCGTTCGATTCGATTGGGCGGACGTATCCGACGATGCGCGGGCCCCGGCGCGGCAGCCGCTCCGGCCTGCAGGTCCCCCGATTTGGCAATCACCCGGGCTGGCCTTAGCATCCGACGTGTTGTTCATTCGTCCAACCCGTCGATTCCCGCGAGGCGGGACCCGCGGCCTTGATCCCATGGAGACTTCGATGAAGATGCGCTGCTTTTGTGTGACCGAACACCAACAACCGTTGTCGCGCCGCGAAGGCCCGGTTCCCACTCCGACCGGCAAGCAGGTGCTGGTGCGGATCAGCGCGGCCGGCGTCTGCCACAGCGATCTGCACATCTGGGAAGGCCGCTACGACCTGGGCGACGGCAAGACGCTGGAACTGAAGGACCGCGGCATGAAGCTGCCGTTGACGATGGGCCACGAAATCGCCGGCACGATCGCCGCCGCCGGTCCCGACGCCGGCGACGTGAAGACCGGCGCCAGCATCGTCGTCTTTCCCTGGCTCGGCTGCGGCGAATGCCCGACCTGCCGGCGCGGCGATGAGAATCTGTGCCTGAAGGGACGTTCGCTCGGCGTGTACATGGACGGCGGCTACGCGGACTACGTGCTGGTGCCGGACGCCCGCTATTGCGTCGATATCGGCGGCCTGGATGCGGCCGAGGCGGCGCCGCTGGCCTGCTCGGGCGTGACGACCTATAGCGCGCTGAAGAAGCTCGGCCCCGGCATCAAGGACGAACCGGTGGTGATCCTGGGCGCGGGCGGCCTGGGGCACATGGCGCTGATGATGCTCAAGGCGATGGATGCCAAGGGAGCGATCGTCGTCGATATCGATCCGACCAAGCGCGAGGCCGCGCTCAAGGCCGGCGCGCTCAAGGCGATCGACGGAGCGGCGGCCGACGCAGCGCAGCAGATCATCGCGGCGACCGGCGGCGGCGCGCTGCTGGTGCTGGATCTGGTCGGCGGCGAAGCCACGGTCAACCTGGCGCTGGCCAGCGCCAGGCGCGGCACCGAGATCGTCATCGTCGGCCTGTTCGGCGGCGAACTGCGGATGCCGATCCCGTTCTTCCCGCTGCGCCCGCTGGCGCTGCGCGGCAGCTACGTCGGCAACCTGCGCGAACTGCAGGAACTGGTCGGCTTCGCCAAGGCCGGCAAGCTCAAGCCGGTACCGGTCACGCGCCGCCCGCTCGAAGAAGCCAACGACGCACTGATGGCGCTGCGCGACGGCAAGGTCGTCGGCCGCGTCGTGCTGATTCCTTAAGTGCCTTAGGCGCCAGGCCGGGCCTGCCTCGCCTGGCCTCGCCCTGACGGACGAGGCTTGTGCTTTGGCTCGTGGTCAACGCCGCTGTTCGGCGCGCACCTTCGTGAAGACCGGCCCCCACATCGGGTGGCCTCGTTCGGTCGGCGTGAGCTCGAACCGCGGGTCGAGCCGCAGCAGCGATTCGAAGGCCTGGCGGCACGCCGGCTTGCGCTGCGTCACGCAATAGCTGAACGCCAGCAGCTTGTAGCCTTCGCTGCGCACCTGCACGTTGTCGGCCCACAAGTCCGTCGACGCATGCAGCCGATCGATGGTTCCCGCGTAGTCGCCGGCCGCATAGCGCTGCTGCGCGGCCTGCAATTGCCGTTCGCCGGCGCTCGGGCCGACGGGCCCCGCGGGCTCGAGCGGAGTCGCCAGCGCGGTCGGCGCGGGCACCGATGCGGGCGTGCAGGCCGGCGGCGTGCTGGCGCAGGCCGCCAGCAGGCTCGCGCCCGACCACGCCGCGATGCGCGTGAAGGTCCGCCACGCGCGCGAAGCGTCAAGGGACAAGGGTGGCATCGTCATGGAAACCGGTGACGGATCGACGCCGTGCGGCCAGGCTGCACGTCGACGACGAAACGGGCGACTGGCGCCCCGGAGTTGCGCAACTCGACGCGATGGCGGCCAGGCTCCAGCGGCAGGCTGGTCAGCGGCGGGCTGACGCCCTTGCGCTGTCCGTCGACGACTACCTCGGCCCATGGATGGACCGATAACGACAGCCTGCCTGCCGCGGCGGGCGCAAGAGCGGCCGCAGCGGGTCGGACATCGGCGGCACGCTCATGCGGCGCTTGTGCGCGCGGCATATCTCGCCGCGTCATATCTCGCCGCGTCATATCTCCCCGCGGCGCATCTCCCCGCGGCGCATCTCCCCGCGGCGCATCTCCAGGCGGCGTATCTCCATGGGGTGTATCCCCATGCGGTGCGTCCGCACGCGGCGCCTCTTCATGAGCGACCTCTTCACGCGACATGCCGACTCGCTCATCGACCTCGACCGCCGGCGATGCGACGTCTAGCGGCGCCTCCGATGCCCCGGATGCCCCGGATGCCCCGGATGCACTCGACGCATCCGGAACGCTCGGCGCGATCACCGCTGACGGCGCTGGTACAGCCGGAGCACGCATCGTGACGGCAGCCGGCACGGGGTCGGCCGGCTTCGTCGCGCCGTCGCGCCCCCCGCCGCGGCCGAGCCATCCGCCGCCGAACACGAAGGCCGCCAGCGCGACGCCGATGACGATCCGGGCTCCGCGCGGCCAGCGTTCGACACCGCCGACATCGCGACGGTCTCCCGCGGCGCGCAGCATCCGCCTGCGCTTGCCTTTGCGCGACGCCTCGTCCATGGCCGCGAGGCTGCCGGGCTCGGCGAACACGCGCTGGCGAAACGCCGCGATGGTTCGCGGACGGTCGTCGGGCCTGACCGCCAGCCCGGCATCGATCGCCGACAGGAACTCGGCCGAATAGCCGGCGGGCGCCAGTTCGCGCAACGGCACGAAGTTCTCGCGCATCACACGCGATGCGGACGCCGGCGGCACGTTGCCGGTGATCGCGAAATACAGCACGCCGCACAGCGCATAGATGTCGCTCCACGGCCCGGGCATCAGCGAGGGATCGTCCGCGTACTGCTCGATCGGCGCGAACCCCGACTTGAGCATCACGGTCAGTGCGCGCGCCTGCCCGCCGATGATCCGACGCGCCGCGCCCAGGTCGAGCAGCACGGCCCCACCGGCGTTCGGCACCAGGATGTTGTCCGGCGAGACATCGCGGTGACAGCAGCGATCGGCGTGCAGGCTTTCCAGCGCCCCCAGGATCGGGCCGAGCAACGTCTTCAGCCAGCGTTCATCGATCACGCTGCGGTCGCGCTGCATGATCTGTTCGAGCGTCGCGCCGTCGTAGAACGGCATCGCCATGTACGCGGTGCCGTTCTGCTCCCAGCTCGCCAACGCGTGGATCAGCCCGGGGTGGCGGTAGCGCCTGAGCAGGGCCGCTTCTTCGAGAAAACCCTGCTGGCCCAGCTCGTAGGCATCGCTGACGCCGGCCGCCAGGGGCAGGACGATCTCGCCGGCCGGCCGCGCGGCCAGTTGCACCGGCATGTATTCCTTGATCGCGACCTGGGCGCCCGTCGCCACGTCGATCGCCTCGTAGACGATCCCGAACCCGCCGTGCCCGATGACGCGCACCAGCCGATAGCCGCCCAGTTCCATCCCGATCGGCAACGCGCAGATGCGACCGCCGGCCGAGGCCGTCGCGGCGGCTGGCGTGGCCGGTGTTGCCGAGGCACGTGGGGCCAGCGTATCGGCGACCGTCATGCGCCCACCCGATCGGCGACGGGTTGTTCGGCATCCGTTGCTGCCCGGACCGCTTGGGCAGCCTGGCGCGCCGCATGCAGCGGCGTCAGATCGACTTGCCGCACCAGCCACGACTCGATCGGCAGCGCCTCGGAGAACACGTAGCCCTGCGCGTAGTCGACGTTCAGTTCCAACAGTGCCTGGAGCGTGGGAACGTCCTCGACCCATTCGGCCAGGCAGGCCATGCCCATCTCGGCGCCGAGCTGCTGGATCGCACGGACGATGCCGCGATGCTTGCGATCGCCGACCATCTCGGCGATGAACTGGCCATCGATCTTCAGCAGCGAGGCGGGAATGTCGCGCAAGTAAGCGAACGACGTATAGCCGGCGCCGAAATCGTCGAGCGCGATCCCCACGCCGATGTCCCGCATCCGTTCGACGAAGCGCCGGGTGCCGGACACGTCGCGCACCGCGACCGACTCGGTGATCTCCAGCACGATCCGCGACGCCGCCAGCCGATGGTCGCGCAGCATCGCGACGGCATCCTGCTGGAAGCGGATGTCGTTCAACGACATGCCGCTGACGTTGACGGTGACGAAGCCCAGCGACTGCGTGTGCGCCGGATGCGCACACAGGTGCTCGATCGTCGTCTGCAGCACGTGGCGATCGATCGCCGCCATGCCGCCCTGCCGTTCGGCGGTGGCCAGCAGCCGCGCCGGCGGCTCGATGCGGCCCTGTTCGTCGACTTCGCGCAGCAGCACCTCGTAGCGCTGCACGGGTTCGGCCTCGCGCAACGCGACGATCGGCTGCGCGTACAGGCGCATCCGGTCGATCGGCAGGCTGGACTTGAGCTTCGAGCCGAGCCGGATCGACGCGCGATAGTCGTCGAGCCGGGCATCGGATGCCTGCTGCACGGCGATCTTGCGCGAGCCGGCCTGCTTGGCGCGAGCACACGCGTCGTCCGCCTGCGCGATCAGTTCGCGCGTCTGCATGCCGGCCGTCGCTTCGACGACGCCGATGCTGGCCTGCACGTCGAAGCGCTGCGCATCGTGCTCGAACGCCTCACCGGTCAGCGCATCGAGCAGATCGGCCGCTGCGCGGCGCGTCTGGGCGAGCGGCGCATCCGCCAGCAGCGCGATGAACTCGTCGCCGCCGAGCCGGCCGATCTGCGCCAGCGGGCCCAGGATGGCCCGCATCCGCCGGGCGACCTCGATGATGACCGCATCGCCCGCCGCATGGCCGAAGACCTCGTTGATCGCCTTGAAATGATCGAGGTTCACGTAGATCAGCGATACCTGGCTCTCGCGCGACCCGCGGACTCGCAGCGCCTCGTCGATCCGCTTCTCCAGGCCCCGGCGATTGAGCAGGTCGGTCAGCGAATCGTGATGCGCCATCTGCTCGAGCGTTTCGGCCAGGCGGCTGCGTTCGGACACGTCGACGAACGAGATCTCGATCGCACCGCCGGCGATGACCGCCTCATAGGCCAGCACGGTCGCGGCGCGGCGCAGCTCACCGCGCCGCGACTGGCCGTCGGCCAGGCCTTGCACCAGCGGCGCGGCGCGATCATCGCCGAGCACGCCGGCCAGCGTGTTCACGCGGCCGTTCTGGAGCAGGTCGGGGAAGAAGCTCTGCGCCATGTCGTTCCAGCGCAGGACATGGCCGGTCGCCGTCGCGGAGACGAGCCCCACCGGCGCCGAGTAATAGACGTGGCGATACTTGCGAGCGGCATCCAGCGCCTCGCGATACAAGCGGTCCTGCCGCTCGGCACGGCGGCGGCGGCGCTCGACGATCATCAGCGCGGCGACCGCGACGAATACCGCCGATCCGTTCCAGAACGACAGCACGCGCCAGCCGGACGGATCGGTCAGCGGCCCCGCCGCCGGCGAGAACGCCTGCACGCCCGCGCACAGGCCTTGCGCGCACAACGCCAGCAGGTAGCTGCGCTGGTCCGCGTGGCCGATGCGGCGCAACGCGCGTCGCAGGGCCCGGCCGATCTGGACGAACGCGCCGAAGGCCGCCAGCCCGACGACGGCGAACACGGCGCTCGACGGCAGCAGCCACAGAACCAGCACGATGCCGGCCGCTATCGGTTCGGTACGCTCGATCAGCCAACGCACGCCGGCATCGGTAACCTCGTCCCCGAAACAGGCGCGAAACAGCACGAGATGCGCGGCGACGTGCACGACGGCCAGCGTCGCGGCGAAATGGGCGCGCAGCTCCTCGCCTACCGCGGCATCGAGCCACGAACCGGCGAAGCCGGCCGCCAGCCCCAGCACCGGCACCAGGCTGACGAACCACGAAGCCATCGCGGATTCGACCGGATCGCTGTCGAACCAGGCCACGGCCGCGCACAGAGCCATCGCGAGCAGCATCGCACCAATGACGCCTGCCGCCAGGGGATCGTAAGGCACGGAGTCCGCCGCCCCTTCACCACCGGCGAGCGGCTGCAGGTGGATCAGGGCCAGCAGCAACGCGGCGCCCGCCACGGCCGTGATCACGATACGTGCGATCACACGGTAGCGGACGGCAACGGACGACGAGGCGGCGCTGGCAAAGTCCAAAGGGGCTCTCTGTCGGAGCGGTGTGGCGAATCGATGACCGCCGTCCCTCCGGAGCCGGAGCGCACGGACGACCATCCCTGGCATTGACGTCGTCATTTGTACTGGATGCCCCGGGCCCGCCTCCGGGCGGCCAGACGATCGGGCGGTAACCCGGGACATAAGGATTGGGGAAATCGCCACACGGCGGCGCGCGCCGGCCCCCCGTTCGGCCGGCTTTCACCCGACCTGTCGTCCGGCCGCAGGCCGTCTCCCGGACCGGCGCGCAGGCCGCCCTTCCTGCCTTTCCGTAGCCGCCCCGTCCCGCTCCGGCTCGTTGTCGACCCGGCCGGATGCAACGCGATGACCCTCACTTTGGGGATGTCCGATCAGCCATCGACGGCGCGCTTTGCTTCATGATGTCGATGTCTCCCCGTTCGCCGGCGCGTGGCCGATCCGGACGGAAGAATCCGGAGGAAGACGAGCGCCGCGAGCACTATGGCGATCGTCCTACACGTGAAAGCGGTGCGGAACTTCACCCGTCGGGAAACAGCCTTCCGATAATCATCACGAACCTTAGAGGGTGTGTTTACCCAACCAGCGGAGCCGAACGGTCATGAGCGCCACGATCTCCAGCCTCGACACCTCGCCGTCCCATCGCACGGCCAGGCGTTTCTCGATCCTCTCGGCCTGCCTGGCATTGACGAGCATCGTCGTGCTCGGGCTGGTGGTCCTCGAACCGGGCAGCGGCCATCCGTCGATGCGCGCGTTGCCGTGGTCGGCGATGATCGACGGCTGGGAGACCGGTGCGCTGGGTCTGCTGGTGACGCTGATCGTGCCGATCCTCGTCGGCGAGGCCGTCAGCCGCATCGTCCATTGGCGGACCGGCGAACGGCGCGGCATGCTCATCTGGGCGTCGACCACGCTGGCCACCGCCTACCTGCTGTCGCTGCTGCTGGCGGGCCTGTTGCCGCCCGGAGCGATCTGAGAACCTGAAGGCCCTCGCGCGGATCCTGCCGCGGCCTGCGCTACACTGCGCAGGTCTCGGGAAGACCACGCATGAAATACTGTCCAGCCTGCGGCCACGAGGTCGCCCTGAAGATCCCGCCCGGCGACAACCGCCTGCGCGCCTGCTGCGACGCCTGCGGCAGCATCCACTACGAAAATCCCCGCATGGTCGTCGGCACGGTCACCACCAGCGGCGACAAGGTGCTGCTGTGCAAGCGCGCGATCGAGCCGCGCTACGGGTTCTGGACGCTGCCCGGCGGATTCATGGAAAACGGCGAGACCAGCGCCGAAGGCGCCGAACGCGAAACCAACGAGGAAGCCGGCGCCCGGATCGAACTGGGCGAGTTGTACTCGCTGATCGACATCCCGCAGGTCGACCAGGTCCACATCTTCTACCTGGCCACGCTCAGCGATCCGCATTTCGTCCCCGGCCCCGAGAGCCTCGAAGCGAGACTGTTCGACGAAGACGAGATCCCGTGGTCGCAGATCGCGTTCCGCACGGTCTACAAGACGCTGCGGTGGTACTTCGACGACCGGCGCGCCGGCCAGTTGCGCACGCACACGGACTCGGTGCGCTTCACGCCGCGCGCCGCCTCCGCGGGCGCGATCGACGCGCACAAGACCGGTTGAGCGCCCCGGCCCTGCGATGGATCTCGCCGGCGGAGCCGCTGCCGCCGGCGCGGCACGCACTGCGCTCGCCCAACGGCCTGCTCGCGGCGGGCCACGACCTGTCGGCGCCGCGCCTGCTCGAAGCGTATCGCGGCGGCATCTTCCCGTGGTACTCGGATGGCGAGCCCGTGCTGTGGTGGTCGCCCGATCCGCGGATGGTGCTGTATCTCGATCGCTTCAAGTGCTCGCGCTCGATGGCCAAGACGATCCGCCGCGTGAGCCGCCCCGGCGGCTGGGCGATCACGATGGACCGCTGTTTCTCGCGCGTGATGCGCGAATGCGCGGCACCCCGTCCCGACCAGGACGGCACGTGGATCACGGCCGAGATCGCCGACGCTTATGGATGGCTGCATGCGATCGGCCATGCGCACTCGGTCGAGATCTGGGCGCACGACGGCGACGACGCCCCGTTGATCGGTGGCCTGTACGGCGTGTCGATCGGGCGCATGTTCTATGGCGAATCGATGTTCGCGCGCGTCGCCGATGCGTCCAAGATCGCGTTGTGCGCATGGGTCGGCACGCTCCGGTCGCTGGGGTTCCGCGTGATAGACTGCCAGCAGCGTACCCGGCACCTGGCTTCGCTCGGCGCGGCGGAGATCGGCCGGGATGCCTTTTTGGCCGAAGTCGCCGAATTGACCGCACTGCCGCCTCCCGACTGGTCGGCGGTCCAGATCGAGTTTCCCCAGGTATGAGCCACCTCAAGGAACTTCCGTTCTCGGCGTTGCAGTTCTATGCGACGGCGCCCTACCCGTGCAGCTATCTGCCGGGCCTGCAGGCGCGCTCCCAGGTGGCCACGCCCAATCATCTGATCAACGCCGACATCTACAGCGAACTGGTCCGCGCCGGTTTCCGCCGCAGCGGCGTGTTCACTTATCGCCCGCATTGCGACGGCTGCAAGGCCTGCGTGCCGGTGCGCATCCCGGTGGCCGGGTTCGTGCCCAGCCGCAGCCAGCGACGGGCCGGCGCGCGCCATGCCTCGCTGCACACGCTGGTGGCACGGCTGGGATTCTCGCCCGAGCACTACCAGCTCTACCTGGCCTACCAGTCGACGCGCCACGCCGGCGGAGGCATGGACCAGGACAGCCGCGACCAATACGCGCAATTCCTGCTCCAGAGCAAGATCAACACGCGGCTGGTCGAGTTTCGCGACGAAAACGGCACGCTGCGCATGGTGTCGATCATCGACATCCTCAACGATGGTCTGTCGTCGGTCTACACGTTCTTCGACCCGACGGTCGAAGGCAGCAGCTACGGCACCTACAACATCCTGTGGCAGATCGAGCAGTGCCGGCAGTTGAAGCTGTCGTACCTGTACCTGGGCTACTGGATCGCACAAAGCCCCAAGATGGCGTACAAGGCCCGCTTTCGTCCGATCGAAGTGCTGGCCAACGGCGAGTGGCAGCCGTTGACCGACCAAGCGATCGCCCAGGCGCCACGGGTCGAATATCCGATCACGTTCCGTTGATGAATCCTTATCTGCTCGCCAGGCCGCTATTGTTCGGCCTGGACCCCGAGGCCGCGCACGAACTGACGCTGGCCAACATCGATCTGATGGCCCGCGTCGGCGCATTGCGCGTGCTGGCCGGGCGCCCGGTCAATGACCCGTTGACGGTGATGGGATTGCATTTCCGCAATCGCGTCGGACTGGCGGCCGGGCTCGACAAGAACGGCGCGCACGTCGACGGCCTGGCGGCGATGGGCTTCGGCTTCATCGAAGTGGGCACCGTGACGCCGAAGCCGCAGCCCGGCAACCCCAAGCCGCGGATGTTCCGGCTGGCGCAGGCCGACGCGCTGATCAACCGGATGGGCTTCAACAACCACGGCGTCGATCACCTGCTGTCGAACCTGCGGCGTGCGCGCTATGACGGCGTGCTGGGCCTGAACATCGGCAAGAACGCGACGACGCCGATCGACCAGGCCGTCGACGATTACCTGTTCTGCCTGGACAAGGTCTATCCGCACGCCAGCTACGTGACGGTGAACATCTCGTCGCCGAACACGACCAACCTGCGTCAATTGCAGGACGCCGACGAATTGACGCGGATGCTCGCGACGCTGCGCGATCGCCAACAGCGCCTTGCCGACCAGCACCGGCGCTATGTCCCGCTGGTGCTCAAGATCGCACCCGACCTGGACGACGCGCAGATTCGCGCGATCGCCGACCTGCTCGTGCGGCACGGCATCGATGGCGTGATCGCGACCAACACGACGGTCTCGCGCGAGGCCGTCGCCGGCCTGCCGCATGCCGACGAAGCCGGCGGGCTGTCGGGCCGCCCGGTGTTCGAACCGTCCAACCGCGTGATCCGCGCGCTGCGGGCGAACCTGCCGGCGCAGTTCCCGATCATCGGCGTCGGCGGCATCGCATCGGCCGCCGATGCGCGGGCCAAGCTCGCGGCCGGGGCCACGCTCGTGCAGTTGTACACGGGCCTGATCTACGAGGGACCGTCCCTGGTCGGGTGCGTCGCGCGCGCGTTGCGCGGCGCCACGGCCGCCGACCTGCGCACAACCGCCTCTTCCTCGACATCCGGCAGGCCCTGATGACCGCGATCGTGCTGGCCACGATCAACACGCGCCATGCCAACAGTTCGCTGGCCTTGCGCTGCCTGCTCGCCAACCTGGGCGACTGGCAGCCGCAGGCCCGGCTGATCGAGTTCGTCAGCGGGACACGCATCGAATCGATGGCGGAGGCGCTGCTGGCCGAATCCCCGCGAATCATCGGCCTGAGCGTCTACATCTGGAACGTCGACGAAACGACGCGGCTCGTCGGCATGCTCAAGGCGCTCGCACCCGGCGTGCGGATCGTCATCGGCGGCCCCGAGGTCAGCCACGAACCGGATCGGCAGCCGATCGTCGCGCTGGCCGATTTCCTGATCACCGGACCCGGCGAGATCAGCCTGCGCAAGCTGTGCGGCCAGTTGCTCGACGGGCCGCCGCCGCTGATGAAACGGATCACCGGCGAGTCCGGCGATCCGGACGCGCTGTGCTCACCCTATCCGTGGTACACGGCCGACGACATCGCGCATCGCACGCTGTACGTCGAGGCCTCGCGCGGCTGCCCGTTCAAATGCGAGTTCTGCCTGTCATCGCTGGACAAGACCGCGGTGCCGTTCGACACCGAACGCTTTCTGGGCGAACTCGACGCGCTTCACCGCCGCGGCGCGCGGCAGTTCAAGTTCATCGATCGCACGTTCAACCTGAAGGTGGCCACCAGCGTCGCGATCCTCGACTTCCTGCTCGCGCGGATCGCCGCATCCCCCGATGATCCGGTGTTCGCGCATTTCGAGCTGGTTCCCGACCATCTGCCCGCCGCATTGCGCGACCGGCTGGCGGCGTTTCCGCCGGGCTGCCTGCAACTGGAGATCGGCATCCAGACCTGGGACCCCGACGTCCAGCGCCTGATCAGCCGCCGGCAGGACAACGACAAGGCCGAGGCCAATCTGCGCTGGCTGCGCGAGGCGACCAACGCGCATCTGCACGTCGACCTGATCGCCGGCCTGCCGGGTGAAGACCTAGAGCGCTTCGCGGCGGGCTTCGATCGCCTGTGGGCACTGCGGCCACACGAGATCCAGGTCGGTGTGCTCAAGCGGCTGCGTGGCACGCCGATCATTCGCCATACCGACGCTTATGATCTGCGCTTCAACCCGAGCCCGCCGTACAACGTGCTGGCCACCGACCGCATCACGTTCGCCGACATGCAGCGAGTGGTCCGCTTCGCACGGTACTGGGACCTGGTCGCCAATGCCGGACGCTTCACGCGCACGCTGCCCTGGCTGCTAGGCCAGGCGCCGTTCGCGCGGTTCATGGCGTTCTCCGACTGGCTGTACGCACGGACCGACAGCACGTATCGCTTCGCCGCTCCCCGGCTGCATCGACTGCTGGCCGACTGGCTGCTCGCCCAGCCGGTGCCGCCCGGCGCGACTGCCGCGCAGATCGAACGAGCGCTGGCCGACGACGGCGACACCCTGGGCGCGCGCCGACAACGCGATGCCGCCACCCCGCGGCGGCAGCAGCGCTTCGCGCATGCGGATGCCCCTGGAATCAGCTCCTGACCACTGCACTAAGTCTTCGGGACGGCCCGTGACCCGTGACCCGTGACCTATGACCCGTGACCTATGATCCGTGATCCGTGATCCGTGATCCGTGATCCGTGATCCGTGATCCGTGATCCGTGGTCAGCGGTCAGCGGTCAGCGGTCAGCGGTCAGCGGTCAGCGGTCAGCGAGTGTCCGACGGTCGCGCAACGCCTGCGCGATCGTGCTGCCATCGACGTATTCGAGTTCGCTGCCGATCGGCACGCCGCCGGCCAGCCGCGACACGTTGATCCCGCGCGCGCGCAGCATCTCGCCCAGGTAATGAGCGGTGGCCTCCCCTTCCTGCGTGAAGTTGGTGGCCAGGATCACCTCGCGCACCGCCGGGTCGGCCGCACGCGCGAGCAAGCGCTGGAAGTGGATCTCGTTGGGCCCGATGCCGTCCAACGGCGACAGCCGGCCCATCAGCACGAAATACAGGCCCGTGAACGACAGCGTCTGTTCGAGCATCAACTGATCGGCGGGCGTCTCGACGACGCACAGCAGACCCGGGTCGCGGCGCGGCGACAGGCAGGTCTCGCAGATCGGCTGGTCGGTGAACGTGTTGCACCGCTCGCAGTGCTGCACGTTCGTCAGCGCGTCGGACAACGCACGCTCCAGTTGCGCGGCACCGTCGCGGTCGCGCTGCAGGAAATGATAGGCGTAGCGTTGCGCCGACTTCTGCCCGACGCCCGGCAGCCGCTTGAACGCGGCGACCAGCGCGTCGAGCGCGGCGGGCGGCTTGATCGAGGACACGATGCGCGCCCCGGTCCCGTCGATCAGAACGGCAGCTTGAAGCCGGGTGGCAGCGGCAGCCCGGCCGTCACCGATCCCATCTTCTCGGATGCGGTCTGTTCGGCGCGGCGCAGCCCATCGTTGAGCGCGGCCACGACCAGGTCCTCGAGCATGTCCTTATCGTCGCCGAACAGCGATGGATCGATCGCGATCCGCTTGACCTCGTTGCGGCACGTCAGCACGACCTTGACCAGGCCGGCGCCGGATTGGCCCTCGACCTCGACCATCGCCAACTGGTCCTGCATCTTCTTCATGTTTTCCTGCATCTGCTGAGCCTGTTTCATCAGGCCGGCGAGCTGGTTCTTCATCATGTCGGCTGTCCTTGTACGAAGCGCCCGTGATGGCTAGGCGCGGTGGAAGAGGAAAAACTGTCGAATGATAAGCGGAGCCGCCGAACGAGGCGCCGGACCACGGCCCACGCCGCGGCCATACGCACCGAACGGCACCGAACGCCAGCCCCGAGCGCCGGCCCCGGATGGATCAGCCCCGATCGATCGGGCGAATGGATTCCGGCAGCACGCGCGCGCCGAAATCGGCGATCAGGCTCTGGACGAACGGATCGTCGTCGATCGCATCGCGCGCCCGCGCCAAGCGCTCTGCCTGGCGCTGCTGCGCGACCGAACTGGCGGTCGGGCCTGTGACCGGACCAACGTCGACGTTCAGGACCACCGGCGCGCCGACGTGCGCGGACAGCGCCTCGCGCACCTTGGCGACGACGCCCGCATCGGCGAGTTGGCGGATCGGCACCCGGATCCGGAATGATCGCGCGTCGAACTCGAGCAGTTCGCTTTGCAGCAGCACCTGCTGCGCGAGGCCGCCGACCGTCAGCCGTTCCGCGAGCGCAGGCCAATCGCCGTCGAATGGTGCGGACGCGGCGCCGACGGCCCCGGCCGCATCGGCGCCCTCGGTGCCGTCCCCATCGGCGCTTTGCACTCGCCCGATGTCGCGGCTTTGCGCACCCGACCCATCGCGACCTTCCGCTGCAACGTCGCGGCTGGCGTCGCCGACAACGTCGCGGCCAGCCGCGTCAATCCGCCGCCCGTCTTCATCATGAACTGCTGCGGGCTGCGACTCACGGCCGCTCTCATGGCGATTCTCGACCGTCTTAGGTCCGGTGGCACCAGCGCCGATACCTGCACCAGCGCCAGCCTCGGCTTCGGCGTCGGCTTCGCCGCTCGGGCCACGGCCGTCCTCGCTGTCGTCACGGGCCGAATCTTCCGATCCTCGCGCCGAGGATGGCGACTCTCGCAGCATTGCGATCCTGTCGCTCGCCGACAGGGGTTTGCCGGGTAGGGTTGACGTGCCGGACACGGCCGGCGACGCCGGTCCGACGCGCCGCTCGACTCCGACTCCAACCCCGACCGACGCCGAGGTCGACATCGACCGCGGCGACACCGCCGCGGGACGCCCCCCTCCCTTGGCACTGACGGCGGCCGCGGCCGCCAACGCGGCGGCCCGCGCCGAGTTCGGCACCGGCAAAGAAGAGGAGGTCGCCGTCGGATTCGATGGCGGACTCGTCATCGGCTTCGGCGTCGACACCGGACGATCGGGGCCTGTCCCGCCTGTCCCGCCTGTCCCGCCTGTCCCGCTTGCCCCGCCTGCGCCGCCTGCGCCGCCTGCGCCGCTCGTCACGGCCGTCCCGATCATCGAGGATTTCCCGGCCGTCGCGCCGCCACCGGGCCCGGCGCTCCTGGATTCGAGGCTGGCTGCGTCGACCGGTTCACCACTGTGCCCACGGCCGGCCGGCCCGCCATGCGGCCGGAACGCCAGCAGGCGCAGCAGCACCATCGTGAAGCCGGACAACGGATCGGCCGCCAACGGCAGATCCCGCGCCCCGTGCAGCGCGATCTGGTAGTAGACCTGCAGATCCTCGGGCGCGATGCGTTCGGCGTAGCCGGACAGCGCCGCCGACCCCGCATCGTCCGCGACCACGCCGGCCTGCGCCAGCGCGATCCGCTGCAGCAGCGCCGCGAAGTCCTGCAACATGCGTTCGAACGGCGCATTGCCGGCCTGCATCTCGTCGGCCAGCGCGACCAGCCGGGCGCCATCGCCGTCGAGCAGCGCCTCCAGCAGCCGCGTCAGGTCGCGGGAATCGACGACGCCCAGCATCTCGCGCACCGACGCCTCGTTCACCTGCCCGCCGCCGTGCGCGATCGCCTGGTCGAGCAGCGACAACGCGTCGCGCATCGATCCGCCGGCCGCGCGGCCGATGTGCGCGAGCGCCGCCGGCTCGAACGGAATCGCCTCCTGCTCCAGCACGTAAGACAGATGCCCGCCGATCGCCTGCGGCGTCATGTTCTTCAGGTTGAACTGCAGGCAACGCGACAGCACCGTCACCGGTACCTTCTGCGGATCGGTCGTGGCCAGCACGAACACGACGTGGGCTGGCGGCTCCTCGAGCGTCTTGAGCATCGCGTTGAACGCATGCATGGTCAGCATGTGCACTTCGTCGATGACGTAGACCTTGTACCGCGCGGCAGTCGGCGCATAGACCGCGTTCTCGAGCACCTGCGTCATCTCGTCGACCCCGCGGTTCGACGCGGCGTCCATCTCGATGTAGTCGACGAAGCGGCCGGCGTCGATCTCGGTGCACGCGGTGCACACGCCGCACGGCGTCGCCCCGAGGCCGCGCTCGCAATTGAGCGACTTGGCCAGGATCCGCGCGATCGTCGTCTTGCCGACGCCGCGCGTGCCGGTGAACAGGTACGCATGGTGCAGGCGCGCGGTCGACAACGCGTGCGTCAACGCCCGGACCACGTGCTCCTGGCCGACCAACGACTGAAAATCACGAGGCCGCCATTTGCGGGCCAGGACCTGATGACTCATGGAGATGGCCTGATATCGGGCGGAGGAGCTGGGGTGGGCGAGCCGGAACCCCGGCACTCACGGTGAACGGCTGTGGCTGCTTCCTTCCGGACCTGACCAGATTGACCATGCCGCGATGCGGGGGGGCCCGCCCGGCATCGATTCTATCAGCTTGGGACAGTGGAACGCGCGAAGCGCCCGGCGCCCGCGTTGCCGGACCGCTCGCGAACCGTCGCCGGCCGGCGCGGCCGATCGGAACCGCCGCGTGTGGTATCTTTTTTCGTTACTGTGGAGTTACGAGACATGACGATCAAACATACATCCGATACGTCGTTCGATCAGGACGTCCTGAAGGCCGAAGAGCCTGTCCTGGTCGACTACTGGGCAGAATGGTGCGGCCCTTGCAAGATGATCGCTCCGATCCTGGACGAGGTGTCCAAGGATTACGACGGACGCCTGCAGGTCGTGAAGGTCAACGTCGATGAGAATCAATCGGTGGCCGCCAAGTTCGGCATCCGCGGCATTCCGACGCTGATGCTGTTCAAGAACGGCGCGCAAGTGGCGACCAAGGTCGGCGCGTTGTCGAAATCGCAATTGACGCTGTTCCTCGACAGCCATCTCTGATATCCTGGCAAGCCAACAAGAACAAGTACGCATTCGTGACCGTCACCGCGGTCGTTGACGCCTGTCGTCGACGTCCAGGTGTCGTGTGATGGTCCGATCGTCGACGGTCTTACCGGCGGCAGTTCTCTGGGGTGCAGACGTCCAACCGACGGTCGCCCCCTTCACCTTGGTCAACAGCCAACAGTGGCGCGGTTCGGTCTGATTGCCGGATCGCGAGCGACTCCCCCGGACCTTCTCGCGCGACGGCCTGCTCGGCCGACAGCGACATCCAACCGCATTCAACGGCTTCGCAGTCCGCCCATCCGCTGATCCCGTCCCTCTTGGCCGTCCGGCCAAGCGCTCCAAACCCTGCCCGTTCGTCTCTGGCACAGCCATCCTGCCTCATGCACCTTTCCGAACTCAAAGCCCAACACGTCTCGCAGCTCATCGAAATGGCTGCCGGCCTGGAGATCGAAAACGCGAACCGCCTGCGCAAGCAGGAACTGATGTTCGCGATCCTCAAGCGCAAGGCCAAGACCGGGGAAACGATCTTCGGTGACGGCTGCCTCGAGGTCCTGCCCGACGGCTTCGGGTTCCTTCGCTCGCCGGAGACGTCGTACCTGGCCAGCACCGACGACATCTACATCTCGCCGTCGCAGATCCGCCGCTTCAACCTGCACACCGGCGATTCGATCGAAGGCGAGGTCCGCACGCCGAAGGACGGCGAGCGCTACTTCGCGCTGGTCAAGGTCGACAAGATCAACGGCCAGCCGCCCGAGGCGTCCAAGCACAAGATCCTGTTCGAGAACCTGACGCCGCTGCACCCCGACAAGCCGCTGACGCTCGAACGCGAGATCAAGGCCGAAGAGAACATCACGAGCCGTCTGATCGACATCATCGCGCCGATCGGCAAGGGCCAGCGCGGTCTGATCGTCGCCCCGCCCAAGAGCGGCAAGACGGTGATGATGCAGCAGATCGCCCACGCGATCACGGCCAACCACCCGGACGTCGTGATGATCGTGCTGCTGATCGACGAACGCCCCGAGGAAGTCACCGAGATGCAGCGCTCGGTCCGCGGCGAGGTCGTCGCCTCGACGTTCGACGAGCCGGCCACGCGCCACGTGCAGGTCGCCGAGATGGTGATCGAGAAGGCCAAGCGGCTGGTCGAGCACAAGAAGGACGTCGTCATCCTGCTCGATTCGATCACGCGCCTGGCTCGCGCCTACAACACCGTGGTCCCGGCCTCGGGCAAGGTGCTGACCGGCGGCGTCGACGCCAACGCGCTGCAACGCCCGAAGCGCTTCTTCGGCGCGGCCCGCAACATCGAGGAAGGCGGCTCGCTGACGATCATCGCGACGACGCTGATCGACACTGGCAGCCGGATGGACGAGGTGATCTACGAAGAGTTCAAGGGCACCGGCAACATGGAGATCCACCTGGATCGCCGGATGATGGAAAAGCGCG
>JAKPAM010000182.1 GCA_029779435.1 Pseudomonadota bacterium
GAGCACCAGTCGACTGCCGAGAACACCAATGCCACGCGCCCGATCAGCCTGCTCTCCGGACGTCTGCGCGACCACTGGCACGGCATGAGTCGAACCGGCAGCGTCGCCCGGCTGTTCAATCTCGACGACGAACCCCTGCTGTCGATGCACCCCGCCGACCTGCGCGAACGCGCGCTCGCGGCAGGCGACCTGGCCCGGGTCGGCCGCGCGCGCGGCGACATCGTCGTCCGTGTCAAGCCGGACGACGGTCTGCGGCGGGGCTGCGCCTGGCTGCCGATGCATTGGGGAAGCCAGTTCATGAGCAGCGCCGGCGTCAACGCGCTCACCACCTCGGCCCGCGACCCCTACTCACACCAGCCCGAACTCAAGCACGCCGCAGTCGCCGTAGAAGCCGCCGATCTGCCCTGGCAACTGGTGATTCTGCGCAAGGCCGGCGGCGGCCAACCGGCGGCCCTCCCGCTGCTCGACAAGGCGCGCGGCCTGCTCCCGGAGTTCGCCTTCGCCAGCGTCGGTCTTTACGGTCGTGCGGAACCGCTGGTGATTCTCCGGGCGGCGCACACCACAGCGCTACCGGAAAGCCGCCTGCAGCAAATCGATGCGCTGTTCGGTCTCGACGACGACGCAGCGGCCATCGTCTATGTCGATCACCGCCGTCAGATCAGCAAGCGCGCGGTGGCGCCTGACGGCGAACTGATCGGCGTTCGCCTGGCCGGTGAAACGCAGGCCCAGTCGTGGCTCAGGGAGGTGATGGCCGACAACACGCTGGACGCCGAGCTGATCCGCTGGGCGGTCGCGCCGATCGGCCAACGACCCGGCAAACTGCAACCGCGCAGCCGTGTCGTCTGCAAGTGCGCCGACATCACGGCCGCACAAATCGCAGCCGACATCGAAGCCGGAGCGACACTGGCCGTGCTGCAGGATCAGCGGAAATCCGGTACCTTTTGTGGTTCATGTCTGCCGGAGATCCGACAGATGATCTGTGCCCAGCCGCTGCTCGCCCGCGGCGAAGGCGCGCTGCGACAACACCGGGAGGGGGCATGAATTTCGCGCTGTTCATCAGGGAGATCGGTCGCGGCGCCACAGGCGCGCG
>JAKPAM010000189.1 GCA_029779435.1 Pseudomonadota bacterium
ATGGCCTGCACCAGGAAATTGCTCTCGCGGTCGATCGAGCCGAAGCGCTTGTGCTTGATCTTCAGCAACTGGTTGGCGACGCGTGTGGCTTCCAGTCCGTTGCGGAAGTTGGCCGTGAGCACATGCAGTTCCTGTCTCTCGGCGAGTTTGGGATCTTTCCAGAACAGACTCTTGACCTGACTCCAGGCGAAGAAGTTGGGATGCACGATCTGGTTGGAGTCACCGCAGAGCAGGAAGTGGCCGGGTTTCCTCAGCGTCTTGAGGACCAGAGCCAGTTGCACGGTGGTGATGTCCTGCACCTCGTCGATGACCACGAAATCGTAGCGCGGCGCGGCCAATGGCTGCCAGTCCTGGGCGACCAGATTGAGGTCATAGAGCTTGGCCTCGGCCAGCCAGTGTCGATACTTCTCGAACAGGTCATACAGTTGGTCGCGCTGATCGGCGGGGAAGATCGACTGCCGCACGCCGAGCGCCAGATAGGCGTCGCGCGTCAGCACGCCGCCGGACCCGGCCGTCAGCACGCCGCGAATCTCTTCGAAGACCTGATGTGCGTCGAACTCCCGGAAGGTCTGCCGGAAACGTCCAAACCAGCCGGCGAAATCGCGCCAACTGGCTTCCCGACCGGGTGGAACGTGGATCGACTCGATGAACTCCCGGTAGGACAGGAATACCGCCTCCTGCCCGCCGTGCTCGAAGCCCTGGGCGTAATAGAGGTCGCGGGCGCTCTGCGCGAGGTAGCTCGAATGCGTGACGTAGAGCACCTCGCCTTCGGCGTGTTTGAGTTTTTCGAGGGTCAGGGCGGTCTTGCCGCTGCCGGCGCAGCCGACGACGATCAGCGGTGGCGGTCGGCGATAGATGGCGTCCTGCGTGTCGTCGAAGGAGATCGGCTTGTCGAGCAGATGAATCGCCGTTCGCTCCGGATGCAGGTAGCGTACCGGCTGTGCTTCGCGGATGGCGTCCTCGACGCCGATGTCGGGAACCTTGTCATCGTCGATGGCTGCGCCGCGCAGAAAGCGCGACTTGTCGTAATCGTGATTGACGATGACCTCGAGCATCAGGGCACAGACTTCGTCACCGTGGCGAACCAGCGAGAACAACAGCCGGTTGCTGTCGTCGAGGCGGGCCCGGTAGAACTTGCCGTGGCCGAGATTGACGAGCTTCTTGACCTGCGCGGCGCGGAAGTCGGGGCGGGCGATGGCGTCGGCCACCTTGCGGTAGCTGGCCTTGACCCGGGAGGTGTCAAGACCGGTATATTCAAGAATCTTCATGGTCGGCCAGGATGGTCAGGCAGTGTCCAGGCGCAGCGGCGCCGGGTCCGACACGCCTCGTCTCAGGCGCGAACGATGCGTACGCTGTCGGTGCTGCCGGCGCGCGGTCCGGCCCAGCCGAAAACGAGCGCCACCAGATCGCCTTCGCGGACGATGCCCGCCGCCCGTGCGGCCGCGATCGCGAGCCGTATCTGTTCCTCGCCGTTGAGGTTTTCGGGGACTACCAGCGGTCGCACGCCCCACACCAGGCAGAGCCCGCCGAGCACCTGCGGGCTGGGCGAGATGGCGGCGATCGGCACCCGCGGCCGGAAAGCGGCGACGCGATGTGCCGTTTGACCGCTGCGCGTCGGACACAGGATCGCGGCCACGCCGAGGTCTTCGGCCGCCTGCACCGCGGCGTGCGCCACCGCCCAGGCGACACGGTCGGCGTCGGCGCCGACGCTGGCGGCCGGATCGACGCGGTCGCGCGGCCAGCCCTCGGCCGATTCGGCGACTTCGCTCATCATGCGCACGGTTTCTCCGGGGAACGATCCGACTGCCGTCTCTTCCGAGAGCATCAGCGCGTCGGTGCCGTCGAGCACCGCGTTGGCCACGTCATTGACCTCGGCGCGCGTCGGCAGCGGCGAGCGGGTCATCGATTCCAGCATCTGCGTGGCGGTGATCACCGGCTTTCCGGCCTGGTTGCAGAAGCGGATGATCTCCTTCTGGAGGAGCGGCACGCGTCGCGCCGGCATCTGGATGCCGAGATCGCCGCGTGCGACCATGACCCCGTCGGCGGCGTTGATGATCCCCGCGAGGTTGTCCACCGCGCTGGCGGTCTCGATCTTCGCGATCAGGGCCGGCCGCATGCCGCGCCTGGGGAGCAGGGCGCGCACCTGCTCGACGTCTTCGGCACGGCGGACGAAAGAAAGTCCGAGGAAGTCTACCTTCGCGGCAACCGCCATCTCGAGTGCACGGGCGTCGCGGTCGGTGAACGGATCGACGTGCTCCTCGGCACGTGGCAGGTGCATCCCCTTGCGCGAGCGCAGCGTACCGCCGCGCACGACTTCGGTGCGCACATCGTCGCCCACCGCTTCGAGTACGCGCAGCACGATCGCGCCGTCGGCGAGGTAGACGTCGTCGCCGCGGCGTGCCCATTGCGCGAGCGCGGGCAGGGTGGTGGCGACATGCTGGGCGTCGCCATGGCCGTCGTCGTGGCCGCTGAGTACGAACTCCTGACCGCTTTCGAGTTCCACCGCGTCGCCCACGACCAGACCGCTGCGGATCTTGGGGCCCGGCAGATCGACCAGCACGCCGACGCTGCGGCCGAGAACCTGCGCCAGTTCACGCGCCTGGCGCGCGTTGTTGCTGTGCGTGTCCATATCGGCGTGCGCCGCGTTGAGGCGTACGACATCGACGCCGGCTTCCAGCAGTTGTCGCATCGGCCCGGGTGCGGCAGTGGCCGGGCCGAC
>JAKPAM010000166.1 GCA_029779435.1 Pseudomonadota bacterium
AGTATCTCCAGCGCGCGTTCCTTGACCTCGGGAATCGCCTCGCGGCTCTTGGCCTCGATCAGGATGCGGAACAGCGTGTTGGAGTTGAACATCGCCTGCGCCAGCGCCACCGGGATGATGACCAGTTCGTCGGTGTTCATGCCCAGGCCCTGACCAACCGACTTGAGCACGCCGACCACCCGCAGCCGGCGATCGCCGACACGGATCAGCTTGCCGACCGCCGGTTCGGCACCGAACAGTTCATCGCGGACCGTCGCGCCGATGACGGCGACCGGCGCGCCCCGTCCCCAGTCGTCGTCGGGCAGTCCGCTGCCCTGGGCAAGTTCGAAATTGCGGATGGGCAGGAAATCGCTGACCGAACCGGCGACCATGATTTCGCGCAGCCGCCCTCCGAAGCTGATCTCGGAAGTTCCGACGGCAAGCGGCGCGACCCGCCGGACCCCGGTAGCGCGGAGCAGCGCGGCGGCGTCGTCGATGGTCAGGTCGCGCGGCGTCGTCGTGATCGCGTTGGCCGGATTGAACCCGCCGGTACCCGAGCGGCCAGGCAGGACGATGACGAGGTTGGTGCCGATCGATGAAAACTGGCCGACGACATAGCGCCGGGCGCCGTCGCCGAGCGCCGTCAGGATGACGACGGCGGCCACGCCGATCGACATGGCGAGCACCGACAGCGCGGTGCGCAGCGGGTAGCCGGTCGCCCCATCGCGGGCAAAGCGCAACGTGTCAGCCAGGCGCATGGCTGCCGTCGTGCTCGATGCGGCCGTCTTCCATGACGATCTGGCGGCGCGCGCGGGCGCCCATCGCCTGGTCATGGGTGACGACGATCAGCGTGACGCCGCTGGCATTCAGCGCTTCGAGCAAGCTGACGACCTCTTCGCCCGTGTGGCGGTCGAGGTTGCCGGTCGGCTCGTCGGCGAGGATCAGGGCCGGCTGCATGATCGTCGCGCGGGCGATGGCGACGCGCTGACGCTGACCGCCGGAGAGCTGGTCGGGCCGGTGGTCGGCGCGATTCTCCAGGCCGAAGCCGGCCAGCGCCTTGGCGACACGGGCGTTGCGCTCGCGGGCCGGGATGCCGGCCAGCATCATCGGCAGGGCAATGTTTTCGGCGGCAGTCAGGCGCGGCACCAGATGAAAGCTCTGAAAGACGAAGCCGATGCGTTCGCTGCGCACCCGCGCCTGTTCGTCGGGCGACAGCGTCGTTACGTCGCGCCCTTCGAGCAGATAGG
>JAKPAM010000225.1 GCA_029779435.1 Pseudomonadota bacterium
ATCGGCCAACTGCTTGAAGAAGCCATCCATGCCGTGCACGCTCAGCCGCTGCGTGAAATCCCCGGCATTGGCCGCCTTCACCAGCGCCGCCACCTGGCGCTCGGCCTGCACCTCGTCGCTCCGGTCGCGCCACTCGACCACGGTGCCCACCCGCTCGCCGTCCTCGCCCTGCACCGGGCTGGCCGCCAGCAGGAACGTGCGTCCGCCGACCTCGATCTGCGCCCGGTGCGTGCCGCGCAGGTTGGCCAGCAGCTCGCGCTGATGCGCCGGGTTCTTATGGAACACGTCGATGTGCGTGCCGACCAGCCGCTTGGCGTCGAAGTTCGGCAGATCCTTGCGCAGATCGCTCTCGGCCGTGGTCATCATTGCGCCGAGCGAATCGTTCATGTACGCGATCCGTCCTTGCGCGTCCGCGATCATCACGTTCGTCGAACACTTGTCCAGCGCTTTGCGGATCCGCAGGTTCTCGGCCGCGACACCGCGCTCGGACTCGATCCGCTGCTGTTCGCGCTCGCTCTCCCGCAGCTCGTCGGTGCGATCGCGCCATTCGATGACGGTGCCGGTGCGGCGCCCTTCCGCATCGGCCACCGGGTTGATCATCAACGCGAACGTCCGGCCGCCTGCGACGCGTTCGATGCGACGCGCGTCATGGATGCCGGCCACGTCCTGGCCGCACAACTGCCCGACCGGCATGCCCGTCAATTGCTGCGCAGCGAAGCCCGGCACCGCCGCGCGCAGGTCCGCCTCGACCTGCCGCATCAGCGTGCGCGCCGATTCGTTGGCATAAGCAACGCGATGGTCGGCGTCGGCCAGCATCAGGCTGGTGGCCGCCACGTCGAGCGCGCGATTGGTGCTCAAGGCCATCGCCGACGCCTCGGCGGCCTGCTTCATGTTCTGGCGAACGTCCTCGATCGCATCGCTGATCTGGGCCTTCTCGCCCGGCAGCGGCGCCATCTTCTCCGAGAAATCACCGCGCGAATACTGGCCGATCAACCTGACGAGCGTCGTCTTGACGTCGACGTGCGACTCGACCAGCGCATTGATCGATTCGGCCATCTCGCGATACGCGCCCGCGAACTCGCCGGCCGGCATCTCGTGGCTGATCACGCCCAGCGCGTGCTGGTCGGCCATCCGCTGCTGCTCGACGCGGAACGCCTTGATCGACGTGCTCATCCGCTGCATCGACCGCATCAGTTGCCCGATCTCGTCGCCGGACGACGCCTCGATCGTCATGTCGATGTTGCCGTCGGCTACCGCCTCGGCCACCTCGACCGCGCGCCGGACCGGCCGTGTCACCGAACGGATCACCCACCAGCCCATCCCGCAGGACAGCACGCCGGCCAGTACCGCCAGTGCGATCATCAGGTTGCGGCCCGACACGTAGCCCGACATGATCCCGTCGGCGCTGCGCTTGCTGTCGTCCGCGAGCAGCTCGGCGAAGTCGCGCTGCGAATCGGCATAAGCCTGCACGGCGGGCATGAACTGCGTGTCGCTGTAGCGGCGCAGCTCGTCGGCCGACCAGTTCGTGCGCGACTTGTACAGTTCGGTCCGCACGGCGATGTAGTGCTTGCGCTTGGCGACGACCTCGTCGAGCGCTCTCGTGCGCACCGGATCCGCTTTCGCGTAGTCCTCGACCTTGCGCACCAGTTCGTCGATCTGCGCGCTGCCCTGGTTGTTGCGCTCGATCAAGCGCTTGGTCAGGTCCGCATCATGGGTGTTGGCGATGGCGATCGCGCGTTCCAGGCCCAGCCGCGTCAACGCACGCCATTCGGCGACGATGCGCTCGGTCGCCATCTGCTGCTGTGCCATGCGTTCGGACGTCTCGGCAGCCGACGACAACAATCGGATGCCGACGGTGGCCGATATCACGGCCCCCAGGATCGGCATCAACACGAGTATCGATACCCTCGCGGCGATGCCGAACGAACGACGTTGCGTAACCCCATGTCCAGTAGTCATGTCTGAATCCTGCGAAGGCGCGGTCCGTCACGTACCGGATCACCCGATGCGTACTGCGTCAATGTCGATTGATCGCATCACGCGAGGCCTTCCGGGCAAGACGGGTATACGAGTGGCTCGTCGACGCTGACCGAAGGCGCGCTCGGCGTGGCATGCGCGCGACGCGGCGGCGTTGGCCGGTCTGGCCGCGGTTCCGACGCGGCCGGCCTGGCCGCCCTAACCCCCCGATGCGTTGGGCGCGCGCCACGCACGCTCGAACGGGAGGCGCCACGCGTGCGGCGCGATCAACTGGTGGATCGATTTGGGGCCCCACGATCCTTCCGGATACAACCGCACCGGCGGCGGTGATTCGAGCAGCGGTGTCGATACCTCCCACAGCCGCTCGATGCCGTCGGCGGTCGTGAACAGCGTGTGGTCGCCGCGCATCGCATCCAGGATCAGCCGTTCATACGCCTCGAGCACGTCACCGACCATGCCGGTGTCGTGCATCGCGAACTGCAGGCTCAACTTGTCGAGCCGCATGCCCGGGCCGGGCCGCTTGCCATAGAACGACAGCGACATCTTCGATGCGTCGGCCAGATCGAAGGTCAGATGATCGGGTCCTTGCGCGCCGACTCCCGACCCCGGCGGAAACATGCTCTTCGGCGGCTCGCGGAACGCGATCGAGATGATCCGCTGGCCTTCGGCCAAGCGCTTGCCGGTGCGCAGGAAGAACGGCACGCCGGCCCACCGCCAGTTGTCGATGAAGCACTTGAGCGCGATGAAGGTCTCCGTCTCCGACTCGGGATCGACGCCCTCCTCGGCGCGATAGCCGTTGTACTGGCCCCGCACGACGTCCTCGGGCTTGATCGGCAGCATGCTGCGAAAGACCTTGAACTTCTCTTCACCGATCGATTTCGGATCGAGCGAGGTCGGCGGCTCCATCGCGGTGAACGCCAGGATCTGGAACAGGTGCGTGACGACCATGTCCCGATAAGCGCCCGTGCCCTCGTAGAACGCCGCGCGCTTGCCGACGGTGAGCGTCTCCGGCACGTCGATCTGGATGTGATCGATGAAGTTGCGATTCCAGATCGGCTCGAACAAGCCGTTGGCGAAGCGGAACGCCAGGATGTTCTGCGCCGGCTCCTTGCCCAGGAAGTGATCGATCCGGAAGATCTGCTCCTCGCGGAACACCTCGTGCAGACGCGCATTCAACGTCACCGCGCTGGCCAGGTCGGTGCCGAACGGCTTTTCCATGACGATCCGCGAGTTCTCGACCAGCCCCGCCTCACCGAGCAGCCGCACGGCCGGCAACGCGGCGGCAGGGGGCACGCTCAGGTAGTGCAGCCGCCGGCTCTCGGTCCCCACCGCGGCCTCGGCGCGGAGCACGGCCTCGCGCAGCACTTGCGGACCGGCCCCCAACGGCACGTAGTCGAGGATGCCGGAGAACGCTCGCCAGGCATCGTCGGCCACCTCGCGCTGCCCGAACTCATCGAGCGCGCCGCGCACGATCCGGCGAAACGCCTCGACATCGATGTCGTCGAGCGACACGCCGATGATCCGGCACGCGGGAATGAAACCGGCGCTGCACAGGTGGAACAGGCCGGGCAGCAGCTTGCGGCGCGACAGATCGCCGGTGGCGCCGACCAGCACGACGACCTGCGGGAACTTCGGACCGACTCCGGGCGGAATTTTCTTCTTCATGGCGGCGATGCGATTCGGCGATGACGGAACACCCTCATCGGAAAAGCTAACACCGTGCCAGCGACGCGTCCGTGACCGTCGGACCGGCGGCATGCCCGCCCGGCACCGAGCCGCGTGCGAGCGCCGGATCCCGGCGCCGATCGTTCAGGGCAGCGTGACGACCGCGTCGAAAGGCGATCCGGGCGGTTGATCGAAGCTGGCCACCAGGACCAGCCGGTCCGGACGCCCGCGGGCCACCGCCAGCGAGCGCCACAGATGATCGATCGACGGCCGGTCGAGCGCCGCCGTCGGCTCGTCGAGCAGGGTCAGCGGCGCGCCGCTGGCCAGCGACGCCGCGATCCAGGCTTTTCGCCGCGTGCCGGTCGACAACTGTTCGAAGCGCTTGCCGTGGTGCGGGGCCAGGCCGAAACCGTCGACGTGGCGTTGCCAGCCGTC
>JAKPAM010000227.1 GCA_029779435.1 Pseudomonadota bacterium
CGGCGCCCGGGCGCCGCCGATGCGACGAGCGCCTGATCGCCGAGATGTCGGCACTGCTGACCACGCTGTGCGACAACCTCGACGGCATGACCGAGCAGACGAGCTGGATGCGCGGCCAGGTCGACGTGCTGCGCGATTCGCTGCAGCATCCGGACGACAGCCGCCGGCTCGGCGAGATCCGCCGGTCGATCGCGCAGAGCGCCGATTCGCAGCGGCGCCTGCAGGTCGCCCGGCGCGATTCGGTCGACGAACTGAAGCGGATGATCTCGACCTGGATCGGGTCGGTCGGCGCGCTGTCGCATTCGACCGGCGCGTTCGGCGACCGCATCGATGCGCATGTCGAATCGATCTCGGGCATCGAATCGATCGATCAGTTGAGCGAGACCGTGCGCGAGATCCTCGCCGATACGCAGGCGATGTCGCGCCAGATCCAGTCGTCGCACGACGAGATGGCCGCGATGCGGTCGCGCGCGCTCGCGCTCGAGCACGAAGTGTCGCGGCTCGAGGACGAACTGGCCAGCGCGAGCACGCAGATCATCACCGATCACCTGACCAGCACGATGAACCGGCGCGGCCTCGAGCAGGCATTCGGCGGCGCCCAGTCGCGCGCGGGAGAGTTTCGTTCGCCGCTGGCGCTGGCGGTGTTGGACGTCGACGATTTCAAGCGCGTCAACGATACGTACGGCCATAAGGGCGGCGACGATGCGCTCCAGCAGCTCGCACGCATCTTCAAGCTCAAGCTGCGATCCTCCGACGCGGTCGCCCGCTTCGGCGGCGAGGAATTCGTGCTGCTGCTGCCCGACCTGGACGTCGACGCGGCGGTCGCGCACGTGATGCGCCTGCAGCGCGAGGTCACGTCGCACGTGTTCCTGTCCGACGACAAGCACATCTTCATCACGTTCTCGGCAGGCGTCACGCTGGTGACGCCTTCGGACACGCTGACCGGCGCCGTCGAGCGCGCGGACGAAGCGATGTACGCCGCCAAGCGGGCCGGCAAGAACTGCGTCCGGTCCGTCTGAGCGCGACCGGCACGCCCCGGGATACCCGTCCCGGGGCCGATGATCATCCCCCTCGCCGTGCCGCAGGTGACGCTCGATCCGTCAGGGCGACCGAATAGCGGAGGCAAAGCCGCGCTGATCCAACCATGTCGCAAGCTGAGCGCTGGGCAGAATCATCCTTAGTCGCAGGAACATCCGTCCAGGGCGGGCGGGGATCGCCCGCCCTGGGCGGGCTCCGTAAAGCGGATGCCGAATCCGGACGAATGCCATGAACGCAGGCCTCGACATGTCACGACCTCCCGATTCCTCCGATGCGCCCGTCCTGACCGAGGGCGCGGTGGCGAAGGTACAGGAACAGATCATGCAAGCGAACCAGGAACTCGATCTGCTGCGCGGTTTGCTGCATGACGCGTTCGAACAGTTGGTCGGCTATTTCATGCAGGGACAAGGCAAGGTGGCCACGCCGGCCGCCGATGCCGATGCTGATGCCGATGCGATGCTGGCCGAGACCGCCTACACGATGTCGGCCTTCCAGGTGCAGGACATCTCGGACCAGATGGTCGTGCACATCGCCAAGCGCCTGAAGCTGATCGATCTGGTCGTGCAGCACGGCGATACCGACAGCGAATCCGATCTGTTCGCGGACCCGGCGTGCCCGGTGGCCGGCGGGACGCTCGATTTCGGATCCGTGGAACTCTTTTGATGGGTCGAACTTCCAGAACCTGGAGTAAGGAACGATGCACACCATTCTGACTGTCGACGATTCGGCGTCGATGCGATTGATGGTCGCCTTCACGCTCAAGCATGCCGGTTATGAAGTGATCGAGGCCGTGGATGGCGTCGATGCGCTCGAACGGCTCGAGCAGCGCAACGTATCGCTGATGCTGGTCGATCAGAACATGCCGCGCATGGATGGCATCTCGCTGGTCAAGGAATTGCGCAAGACCGAGCGGTATCGCGACACGCCGATCCTGATGCTGACCACCGAGTCCAGCGATGGCATGAAGCAGCAGGGGCGCTCGGCAGGGGCGACGGGCTGGCTGGTCAAGCCGTTCGATCCGACCAAGCTCGTCGGGGTCGTGCGCAAGATCATCGGTTGATACGCCGATCGAGCGACGTCACTTCCCTCATCAGTCCGGCCATCAAGGATACGACCCGATGTCAGATGCAGTGCCCGCCAGTGAAGGTGCGGAAGGCGATATCGACCTGACGCAGTTCTACCAGGTCTTCTTCGAAGAGGCTGACGACAACCTGTCCAACATGGAGCAGTTGCTGTTGGGCTTGGACGTCGAAGCGCCGGCCGACGAGGATCTGAACGCGATCTTCCGCTGCGCGCATTCGATCAAGGGCGGTGCCGCCACGTTCGGCTTCGCGGACGTCACCGAGCTGACGCACGTGATGGAGAACCTGCTCGACAAGCTGCGCCGCCACGAACTGCGCCTGACGCCCGACATGGTCGACACGCTGCTGGCTGCCGGCGACCAGCTCGTCGGCCTGCTGGCCCGGCACCAGACCGGCGAGGGCGAGCAGGCCGACACCACCGATCTGGTCCGCGCGCTCAAGGGGCATACCGAGGAAGGCGCGGCGGCCGCCGACGCGCACGCCAGCGGCCGCATGCTCGAGATCGTGCTCGGCCCGCTGGAGCGCAACGCGCTGGCCGATGCGGTGATCGAGCTGTTCAGCGACATTCCCGGCTTGGGCGTCATCGCGACCGCCGACGAGGGCGAGCTCGATGCCGACGGCCTGCGGCGCTTCACCGTCGTGACCGACTCGTCGGACGACGACCTGCTCGATCTGTTCTCGATGCACGTCTCGAAGGAGCAGGTGCGCGTCATCGAGCGTACCAACGCGGCCGCCGCCTCGCGCAGCGCGCGCGGCGCTGTCTCGACGGACCTCAGCGGTGTCGATTTCGGCTTGTTCGATCCGGTGGCGGTGCCCGCGGCCGTGGCAGCGACGGCGGCCACGACGGCCACGGCGACGGGGGCGCCGCGCAGCGCCGAGCCGGCCGGCAAGGGCAAGGCTGATGGCGGGCAGGCCGTCGGCGGCGCGACGATCCGGGTGGCGGTCGAGAAGGTCGATCAGTTGATCAACCTGATGGGCGAACTCGTCATTACCCAGGCGATGCTCGCGCAGACCGGACGCAACCTGGACAAGCTGCCCCATCACGCGTTGATGGCCGGGCTGGCCGACCTGGAGCGCAGCACGCGGCACATGCAGGAGACGGTGATGTCGATCCGCATGATCCCGATGTCGTTCGTCTTCAACCGCTTTCCGCGCATGCTGCGCGATCTGGCCAGCCGCCTGGGCAAGAAGGTCGAGATCCATACGCTCGGTGAATCGACCGAGCTCGACAAGGGCCTGATCGAGAAGATCACCGATCCGCTGACGCACCTGCTTCGCAACAGCGTCGACCATGGCATCGAGAAGCCCGACGAACGCATCGCCGCCGGCAAGACGCCGCACGGCAATCTGACGTTGTCCGCCTCGCACCAGGGCGGATCGATCGTCATCGAGGTGCAGGATGACGGACGCGGCCTGAATCGCGAGAAGATCCTAAGCAAGGCCCGCGAGTCGGGCCTTGCCGTGCATGACGGCCTGAGCGACGCCGAAGTGTGGCAACTGATCTTCGAGCCGGGCTTTTCGACGGCCGAGGAGGTCACCGACGTGTCGGGCCGCGGCGTCGGCATGGACGTGGTCAAGAAGAACATCCTGGCGCTGGGCGGCGTCGTCCAGCTCGAATCGCGCGCCGGGCAGGGCACCAAGGTCTCGGTACGCCTGCCGCTGACGCTGGCGATCATGGACGGCATGTCGGTGGGCATCGGCGGCGAAACCTACATCCTGCCGCTGTCGTCGGTCGTCGAGTCGTTCCAGGCCCGCCCCGAGAGCGTGCGGACCGTCCAGTTCAAGGGCCGCGTCGTCGAGGTGCGCGGCGAGTTCCTGCCGGTCGTCACGCTGGACGACGTGTTCCAGAGCCCGTCCAGACCGGTCGACACGCTCCATCCGCTGATGGTCGTCGTGCGCATCGACGACCAGCGCATCGCGTTGCAGGTCGATGAACTGCAGGGGCAGTTGCAGGTCGTCGTCAAGAACCTCGAGTCGAACTACCAAAAGGTCCCCGGCGTATCGGGGGCGACGATCATGGGCGACGGTCGCGTCGCGCTGATTCTGGACACCGGCTACATCGTCGGCATGATCGGGCGCCCGATGATGCAGGCGGCCTGATCCGAGCAATCTAGGAGAGCATCAGATGTCCCAATCCAACGTCGCCGTGGCCGCCGCGTCCGCGGCCGAACCGCAGGCGGGCCGCAACCGCCGCAACGAATTCCTGACCTTCCTGCTGGGGGCGGAGGAATACGGCATCGAGATCCTGAAGGTGCAGGAGATCCGTGGCTGGAAGCAGCCGACCAAGATCGCCAACGCGCCGCCGCACATCAATGGCGTGATCAACCTGCGCGGCACGATCGTTCCGGTCGTCGACATGCGGATCAAGTTCAACCTCAGCACGGCCACTTATGACGCGTTCACGGTCGTGATCATCCTGAACGTCGCCGATCGCGTCGTGGGGATGGTCGTCGACAGCGTGTCGGACGTCATCACGCTGGCCGAAGAGCAGATCCGTCCGGCTCCGGGCTTCTCGTCGACGCTGGGCACCGACCACATCACCGGCCTGGGGGCCGTCGATGACCGGATGCTGATCCTGCTGGACATCGAGAAGCTGATGACCGGTCCCGGAATGTCGCTATTCGATGTGATGCACTGAGCCCATTCCGCCGATAGAGCGGGGGTGCCCCTCGAATGGAGGGGCCTAACTAAAGAAACGACAGAAACGACGATCAAGGGGCGCAGGTCGGCCTCGCGCATGAACCTACACGGAACGGATCAGCCATGACTTCAGCATCGATGAAAACGCCTGACAGGGCGTCCCGACAGCCGGGCGCCCTGATGCAATGGATTCGACGGATATCGGTCAGCGGACGATTCGCCGTGCTCGGATGCGTGGGGCTGCTGATGGTGGCCGTGCCGACGACGCTGTACGTGCAGGAAGCCCGGAAGGCCACCACCGTCGCGAAACTGGAGATCGAAGGGCTGGAGCCGATGGCCGAGATCGTGAAGCTGATCAGATTGACGCAGAAGCACCGAACCGAAGCGATGCTGGGCAGCACGGGCGGGCGGCTGACCGATCTGCAGGCGCGGATCGGGGAGTCGGTCGCCGCGCTCGACAAGATCGTGGACGGCGTCGGCGATCCGTCGCTGTCGAGCGGGTGGCGAAACACGGTCAAGGCGGAACTGCCGGCGCTGTTGAACGGCTCGGCCAAGGATCCCGCGGCGGCGGCCAAGGCGTTCGGCCAGCATGGCCGGATGATCGATGCCCAGGTGCGGGTGCAGGCCATGCTCGCCGAGCACTACAACCTGTCGCTGGATCCGGAAGCGTCCAGCTACCACCTGATGCTGTCGTTGCTGGTTCTCCTGCCCAAGAAGATCGAAGAGCTGGCGCAGGCGGCCAGCCGCGGAGCGGCGATCCTGCGGGACGACACGATGTCGGCCGAGGATCGCGCGATCCTCGGCCTGTTGCCGGCGACGGTGCGGCAGATGCAGGCTTCCCTGGCGTTCGAACTCGATCTGGCCGTCAAGTCGGACGCATCGTTGAAAGAGGCCGTCGCCGCCATCGAGAAGAGTTCCGAAGAACTGGATCGCAGCGCGTTCAAGCTGCTCGAGAACACCGTTCTGGCGAAATCGTCGCCCGGCGGCTCCGCGGCCGACTATGCGCTCGCTTATCAGACCGTGATCGACGGTCAGTATGGCGTCATGGGCAAGGCGGCGGAGCAACTGCGCGGCCTGCTCGACCAGCGGCTCGACCGCCTCGAGGCGCAGTTGCTGTGGCTGCTGGCCGGGCTGGGGATGCTGGCCTCGTTAGTGGCTGGCCTGTCGGTGTTGATCGCGCGCTCGATCACGCAGCCGTTGAAGGAGGCCACGACGGTCGCCAACAAGGTATTGAACGTCGAGAACGGCCGTTCGCGCAGCGACGAAGCCGGCACGCTGCTGGCGGCCATCGAATCGATGGACGAGTCGTTCAAGAGCTTCGCGGCCGAACAGCAGGAGATGGCTCGGCAGCATGAAGCGGGCGTGATCAGCCACATGCTGCCGGTCGGCGCGTTCAGCGGCGCTTATCAAAGCATGGCGAAGTCGGTCAACGAGCTGGTGCAGTCGCATATCGACGTGAAGATGCAGGTCGTCGAACTGATCAAGACTTATGCCGGTGGCGACTACGGCCGGCAGATCGCGCGGCTGCCGGGCGAGAAGGCCCGGATCACCGAGGCGATGGACGAGGTGCGCGATCGCTTGCGCGGCGCCGCCGAAGCGGCCGCGGAGGCCTACCGGATCAAGCGGTCGCTGGATGTCGCGGCGACCAATGTCCTGGTGGCCGACGAGAATCTGGATGTCGTCTACCTGAACCAGGCGTTCATGAAGAGGCTGCGGGAGATGGAGCCGGAATGTCGCCTGTCGAACCCGTCCTTCGACGCGGAGCGCCTGCTGGGTTCCAAGTTGGGCGGATTCCATCAAGACCCGGCTCGCCATCGCGCCGAGATCCAGCAATTGCGCGAAACGCGATCCGAGACGCTCCAGATCGGGACGAGGACGTTCCACCAGTCCTTCACGCCGATCGTCGACGGCAATGGCAAGCGGACCGGTACCGTCGTCGAGTGGCTCGATCTGACCGACGAGTTGAAGGCCAAGGCGCTCGAACAGCAACGGATCGAGGCCGAGCGAGGTGTCGCGGCCGAGAACCTGCGGATCCGCAAAGCGCTGGACAAGTGTTCGGCGAACGTGATGATCGCGGACATGGAGGGCCGGATCGCCTATATGAACGAGGCGGTCGGTGGGCTGATGACCACGGCCGAGAGCGATCTGCGCAAGGATCTGCCGAACTTCGATGCCAAGCGGCTGGTCGGCGCGCCCATCGACATGCTTCATGAGAACCCGGCGCAACAGCGCGAGCTGCTGGCCAACCTGCGCGGCACGCACCGGGCGCAGATCGAGGTCGGCGGGCGCACGTTCCTGCTGGCGGCCAGCCCGGTGCAGGGCGAGGACGGCGAGCGGGTGGGCACCGTGGTCGAGTGGCGCGACCGGAGCGACGAGGTGCAGGCCGAGCGCCAGGTGGCGGCGCTGGTGAAGGCGGCCAATGCCGGGGATTTCACGCAGCGGCTGAGCGTGCACGGCATGGATGGCTTCTTCAAGCAGTTGGCCGAT
>JAKPAM010000283.1 GCA_029779435.1 Pseudomonadota bacterium
CCGCTTCAAGCTGACCGCCTCGTCGGTGATGAATGCGTTCTACATTCCGGCGCTGGCCGGCCAGATCTACGCGATGCCGGGCATGCAGACGCAGTTGCACGCGGTGATCAACCAGCCCGGCGTCTACGACGGCATCTCGTCGAACTACAGCGGCGCGGGCTTCTCCGGCATGCGCTTCAAGTTCCACGGCCTGTCCGAGGAGGACTACGACCGCTGGGTGCTGGCCAATCGCCAGAGCGGCGCGGTGCTGACGCGCGACGCTTACCTGCAACTGGAAAAGCCGAGCCAGCGCGAGCCTGTGCGCCGCTTCGCCAGCGTCGCCCCCGGGCTGTACGAGGCGATCCTCAATCGCTGCGTCGAGGCCGGCAAGATGTGCCTGCACGACATGATGTCGATCGACGCCAAGGGCGGCGGCGGACGCGCGGGCCTCGGCCAGGGCGCGACCATCGCGCTGCCCAAGGGCTGGAACGGCTTGTCGATCCGCACCGCCGCCAGCGACGTCTGCGCAGCCGACGACGCGCAGCGTTCGTCCTTCGCGCTGTCCGGCGGCCCGATCGCCGCCCCCCGCCGAACCGCCGTGCAATGACCTCCATCCGCCACACCGATGTCTGATCATTCCGCCCTCGCCGCCGCCTCCGGGCAGGCCGCCCATCCGATCCTCGGCCGGCTGAACTGGGACGCGATCCCGCTGCACGAACCGATCCTGATCGCGACCTTCGTCGCCGTCGTGCTCGGCGGCCTGGCGCTGCTGGCCGCGATCACGTACTACCGCCTGTGGGGCACGCTGTGGCGCGACTGGTTCACCAGCATCGACCACAAGAAGATCGGCATCATGTACATGGTGCTGGGCCTGGTCATGCTGCTGCGCGGCTTCGCCGACGCGGTGATGATGCGGATCCAGCAGGCGATCGCGTTCGGCGACAACCTCGGCTACCTGCCGCCGCATCACTACGACCAGGTCTTCACGGCGCACGGCGTGATCATGATCTTCTTCGTCGCGATGCCGCTGGTGACCGGCTTCATGAACTACGTCGTGCCCTTGCAGATCGGTGCGCGCGACGTGGCGTTTCCGTTCCTGAACAACTTCAGCTTCTGGATGACGACCAGCGGCGCGGCGCTGGTGATGCTGTCGCTGTTCGTCGGCGAGTTCGCCAAGACGGGCTGGCTCGCTTACCCGCCGCTGTCCGGCATCGCGTACAGCCCGGACGTCGGCGTCGATTACTACATCTGGGCGCTGCAGATCGCCGGCGTCGGCACGCTGTTATCGGGCATCAACCTGATCGTCACGATCGTCAAGATGCGCGCGCCGGGCATGAACCTGATGAAGATGCCGGTGTTCACCTGGACGTCGCTGTGCACGAACGTGCTGATCGTCGCGGTGTTCCCGGTGCTGACCGCCACGCTCGCGCTGCTGTCGCTCGACCGCTATGTCGGCACCAACTTCTTCACGAACGAGTTGGGCGGCAACCCGATGATGTACGTGAACCTGATCTGGATCTGGGGCCACCCCGAGGTCTACATCCTGGTGCTGCCCGCGTTCGGCATCTTTTCGGAAGTCGTGTCGACCTTCAGCCGCAAGAAGCTGTTCGGCTACGCGTCGATGGTCTACGCGACGATCGTGATCACGATCCTGTCGTACCTGGTGTGGCTGCACCACTTCTTCACGATGGGTTCGGGCGCCAGCGTCAACTCGTTCTTCGGGATCACGACGATGATCATCTCGATCCCGACCGGCGCGAAGATCTTCAACTGGCTGTTCACGATGTACAAGGGACGGATCCAGTTCGACGTGCCGATGATGTGGACGATCGGCTTCATGATCACGTTCGTCATCGGCGGCATGACCGGCGTGCTGCTGGCGGTGCCGCCGGCCGACTTCGTGCTGCACAACAGCCTGTTCCTGGTCGCGCATTTCCACAACGTGATCATCGGCGGCGTGCTGTTCGGGCTGTTCGCCGGCATCACGTACTGGTTCCCCAAGATCTTCGGCTACAAGCTCGATCCGTTCTGGGGCAAGTGCTCGTTCTGGTTCTGGATCAGCGGCTTCTACTTCGCGTTCATGCCGCTCTACGTGCTGGGGCTGATGGGCGTGACGCGGCGGGTCAGCCATTTCGAGGACATGTCGCTGCAGATCTGGTTCCAGGTCGCCGCGTTCGGCGCGGCGCTGATCGCGCTGGGCATCGCGTCGTTCCTGATCCAGCTCGTCGTCAGCTTCCGCCGGCGCGAGCAGCTTCGCGACGTCACCGGCGACCCGTGGGGCGGCCGCACGCTCGAATGGTCGACCTCGTCGCCGCCGCCGGCGTACAACTTCGCGTTCACGCCGATCGTGCATGAGTCCGACGCGTGGGACGACATGAAGCTGAACCAGTACCGCCGGCCGACACAAGGCTTCGCGGCGATCCACATGCCCAAGAACACCTGGGCCGGCATCGTGCTCGCCGGACTGTCGAGCGTCGTCGGCTTCGCGCTGATCTGGCACATGTGGCTGATCGCCGGCCTGTCGTTCGCGGCGCTGGTGGTCACGGCCATCGTCCATACGTTCAACTACCAGCGGGACTATCACATCGAGGCCGACGAGGTGACCCGCGCCGAAGACGCCCGCACGCAACTGCTCGCCAGCCATGTCTGACCCCACCGCCTCCGCCGTCGGCGCGCTGCCGCACCAGTCCCGGCGCTATCACGCGCCCGGCGACGATCACGGGCCGCAGAACGGCACGCTGCTCGGGTTCTGGCTGTACCTGATGAGCGACTGCCTGGTCTTCGCCTGCCTGTTCGCGGCCTATGGCGTGCTCGGCCGCAACTATGCGGCCGGCCCCTCGGGCGCCGACCTGTTCGACCTGCCGCTGGTCGCCGCCAACACGTCGCTGCTGCTGCTGTCGTCGATCACTTATGGTTTCGCGGTCATCGAGATGCAGCGCCGCCGCAAGTCGGCGATGCTGGCATGGCTGGCGATCACCGGCGTGCTCGGCGCGGGCTTCATCGGACTGGAACTGTACGAGTTCGTGCACCTGATCCACGAAGGCGCGGGACCGCAGCGCAGCGCCTTCCTGTCGTCGTTCTTCGCGTTGGTCGGCACGCACGGCCTGCACGTGGCGTTCGGCATCGTCTGGCTGGTCGTGCTGATGCTGCAGGTCGGCAAGCTGGGCCTGACGCACGAGAACCGGCGCCGCGTGCTGTGCCTGTCGATGTTCTGGCACTTCCTGGACGTCGTCTGGATCGGCGTCTTCACGTTCGTCTATCTGATGGGAGCGCTGCCATGAGTGCGCCGGACCACCACGATCACGGCGCGCACGGCAAAAGCGCGCATGGCCACCCGGATCACGGCCATGGTGGTGGCCACGACCATGGCCACGATAGTGGCCACGATGGCGACGCCATGCACGCCACGGTCGGCGGCTACGTGACCGGCTTCATCCTGTCGGTGATCCTCACCGCGATCCCGTTCTGGCTGGTGATGGGCAAGGTCATCGCGACGCCGGGCACGACGGCACTGGTGCTGCTGGCCCTGGCCGCCGTACAGATCGTCGTGCACATGGTGTACTTCCTGCACATGAACGCGCGATCCGAAGGAGGCTGGAACCTGCTGGCGCTGATCTTCACCGCGGTGTTCGTCGTGATCACGCTCAGCGGCTCGCTGTGGGTCATGGTGCACATGAACATCAACATGATGCCGGCCCACCACGACATGCAGAACCTGCCGTGAGCCCCCACGGTGAATCCCTGCTGAAAGCGGCCCGCTGAGCCGTTGCCGCACCGGTGCCGAGCCCCCCATGACCGCGTCCCGCCCGGCCCGCTGGATCATCGCCGTCGGCGGGCTGGCGCTGTTCGCGGCCTTCGTCTCGCTTGGCGTCTGGCAGGTCCAGCGGATGGCATGGAAGCACGCGCTGATCGAACGGGTCTCGACGCGCGCCGAAGCGCCGCCGGTCCCCGCTCCCCCTCCGGCCGCCTGGCCCGCCATCGGCCGCGAGTCCGATGAATACCGCCGGGTGACGGTTCGCGGCATGCTGCATGGCGGGCAGGAAGCGCTGGTCCAGGCGTCGACGGCCATCGGCGCGGGCTTCTGGGTGCTGACACCGTTGACGACGGACGAGGGATGGACGGTCCTCGTCAATCGCGGCTTCGTCGACGCCGCCCATCGCGATCCGGCGACGCGCCCCGACCCGGCACGGGGCGGCCCGGTCACGGTCACCGGCCTGCTGCGGATCACCGAACCGGGCGGCGGATTCCTGCGCGACAACGCCCCGTCCGACGATCGCTGGTATTCGCGCGACGTCGCGGCGATCACGCTGGCACGCGGCCTGGCGCACGCCGCGCCCTACTTCATCGACGCGTTCTCGACGACGGCCGTCCGTCCCGTGGACACGGCCCCTGCGGCAGCGCGGCCATGGCCCGTCCCCGGGCTGACGGTGCTAAGGTTCCACGACACGCATCTCGTCTACGCGCTGACCTGGTTCACCCTGGCGCTGATGGTGGCCGCCGCGGGCGGCTACCTGCGATGGCAGTCCGGGCGCGCCGCGCGCGATCGACATCCCATCGTGCCTGAACGAGGACATTCGGCCTGAACCCCCTTAGCGAAGCGCAACGTTCGTCGGACGTCGAGGACGTCGCCGGCCTGCAGAACATGCAGCAGCTCATCGAGCTGCGCTGGATCGCGGTCGTCGGCCAGGTCGGCACGATCCTGATCGTCCGCTATGGCTTCGGCATCGCGCTACCGCTGGACCGCATGCTGATGGCATTGGCGTGCCTGACGGCCTTCAACGTGTTCAGCCTGCTGCGGCTGCGCAACCGGCACGAGCCGATCACCGAGCGCGAGCTGTTCATCGCGCTGCTGGTCGACGTCGCCACGCTGACCGTGCAGTTGTACCTGAGCGGCGGCGCGACCAACCCGTTCATCTTCCTGTACCTGCTGCAGATCGTCCTCGGCGCGATCCTGCTCGAACCGGCCTTCATCTGGGCGCTGATCGGCGTCACGCTCGCCTGCTTCATCGGCATCGCCACCGTCCATGTGCCGCTACCGGTGCCGGTGCCGCGCGAACAGGGCGCCGGGCTCGGCGATCCGTACACGCTCGGCCTGCTGCTGTGCTTCGTGCTCTGCGGCGGCCTGCTCGTCCTGTTCCTGAGCCGGATCAACAACAACCTGCGCGTGCGCGACGCGCGGCTCGCCGATCTGCGCCGGCGCGCGGTCGAGGAGGAACACATCGTGCGCATGGGCCTGCTGGCGTCCGGCGCCGCGCATGAGCTGGGCACGCCGCTGGCGACGCTATCGGTGATCCTGGGCGACTGGCGCCGCCTGCCGGCGATCCGCCAGGATGTCGCGCTGCGCCAGGAAATCGACGAGATGCAGGCCGCGCTGGCGCGGTGCAAGGACATCCTGACCGGCATCCTCCGATCGGCGGGCGAAGCCCGCGGCGACGGCGCGCGCGTGACCACGGTGGGCCACTTCCTCGGCGAACTGGTCGCCGAATGGCGGGAAACCCGCTCGCCGACCGCGCTCATGTACGCGAACACCTTCGGCGACGACGTGCCGATCGCCTCGGACGCCACGCTCAAGCAGATGATCCACAACGTGCTCGACAACGCCCACGAAGCGTCGCCGGACTGGCTCGGGCTGGACGCGGCCCGCGACGACGACCAGCTCGTACTGACGGTCACCGACGCCGGCCCCGGCTTCGCCGCCGAGGTCCTCGAACAGCTCGGGCAGCCGTACCAATCGACGAAGGGACGCCCGGGTAGTGGCCTGGGCCTGTTCCTGTCGATGAACGTCGCGCGCACGCTGGGCGGCAGCCTGCAGGCCCGCAACCGACGCGATGGCGGCGCCGTCGTGCGCATCACGCTACCGCTGTCGGCGATCCGCATCGACGCCACCCGCACCGCCGATACACCGCATCACGCCAATGGATGACCGAACCCGAACCCCGCCCGCCAAGCGCGACCATTCGCCGCCCGACACCGCGCCGGCATCCGGCGAACGCGTACTGCTGCTGTTGGAGGACGATGCCGTGTTCGCGCGGACGCTGTCACGCTCGTTCGAGCGCCGCGGTTACCGCGTCCTGCACGCACGCAATGCCGACGAACTCGACGCCCGCCTGGCCTCGGCCCCGGCCGCGCCGGGCTACGCGGTCGTCGACCTGAAGCTGAGCGGCAGCATGTCGGGCCTGGCCTGCGTCAAGCACCTGCACGCGCTCGACCCGCGGATGATGATCGTCGTGCTCACCGGCTTCGCGAGCATCGCGACCGCCGTCGAAGCGATCAAGCTGGGCGCCTGCCATTACCTGGCCAAGCCCTCGAACACCGACGACATCGAAGCCGCGTTCGGGCGTGTCGAGGGCGACTCCGACATCGCGCTGACCGAACGCTCGACGTCGATCAAGACGCTCGAATGGGAACGGATCCACGAAGTGCTCGCGCAGACCGACTTCAACATCTCGGAGACCGCGCGCCGGCTCGGCATGCATCGCCGGACGCTCGCGCGCAAGCTCGGCAAGCAACGCGTCAAGTAACGCCGCGTCGACGGACGATGGCCGCGGCCGATCGTCCACGCCCGGTCAGTACAGCCTGGTCCGATAACCGTCGGCCAGGTTCTTCTCCATCGTCCCGGGCACGGCCAGCGCCGCGCGCAATTGCTCGGCCGCCTCGCTCCGGTCGCGATTGATAGTGATGTGGTTCACCAGCATCCGCGCCCCGCTGGGCAGGTCCGCCGGCGGCCGGACCGGCCACAATTCCGCGCGCGCGAGCGCCGCGCTGCGCCGCACGGCCGCCGCGCGCAACGCGATCGACGTGACCAGCACCGGCGCCTTGCCCGCCACCGTCCATTCGGCCCGCTGCGCCTCGTCGGTCACGATCGACGCCTCGCCGGTCATCACCGCGACGCGGTCGGTGCCCGGAATCAGCGCCAGCGCCGCCACCCGCGGCTGCGCGAGGATGTTGCGCAGGCCATCGGCGCGGCGGTTGCCTGGGCGTTCGGCATACGTCAACCGATCGCCCGCGAGGCGGATCATCGAACCGGCCGGATCGCCCTTCGGGCTGATGTCGGCGCCCGTACCGCCGTCGAACGACGCCAGCGCGAAGAAGGCGCTCTCGGGCACGAAACCGGCCAGCGTGTCCGGGGCGTCGACCCGTGGCGCCGCCTGCCAGAACGACGAGCGGATCAGCGCCTTCGCGCAGTGGACGTAGCACTCGTCCACGTCGATGACCAGCGATCGCGCATCCATCTCGGCGACGCGCCCATTGACGCGCAGCGTCTCGCCCACGCCGGGCACGAGAAACAGTGTGCTGATCGGCGCACCGACCGTCGCCAGCCCGGGATCGTCGATCGCATTCAAGGCCATGCGCACCCGCCCCGGATCGACGCGGGCGGCCACCTCGCCGGGCGTGCCACCGGCCAGCGAAATCGCCACCGGCTCCGCCGAAGCGCCGTGCGCCGAACCGGCGCCGAAGGCCAGGAACGCCAGCGGCGACACCGCGATCCAATGCGCCGCGCCCTCGTCGACATGATCGATCACCTTCAGTCGCGCACCGACCGACGGCTCCCCCAGGTACGCTTCGAGAGCCGCCACGTCGGTGATCCGCGTCGACGGCGGCGGCTCGGTGGACGAACGTTCCTGGTCTTGCGTCATCATTTCCCTCCCGCGATGGATCGAACCGCCAGTTTAGCCAGCGTTCGGAGGGCGTGCGTGGCGGCTGGTGCTGTCGTTGGTTGGTGGCGGTTCGACCTTTGCTTGGGTTCGTCACGGAGGCGCCGCCCGGTGGGTGTGGGGGCGGCGGCCAACGAGGGCGGTCGTCGCATAGCGACGACTCCCCTCCGGTGCTCACGATCGGATGGGCGCGGCGAACTCGCTTCGTTCGCTACGCTCTCTGCGCTCAAACAGGCGCCGCGAGTCAGAGGAACGAAGCGCGCTGCGCGCGCCCATCCGATCGCTGCGCTCCTCGGCGCCCTCGATGGCCGCCGCCCCCACACCCACCGGGCGACACCTCGGCACCATCGGAGTTCAAGGGCGAGGTGCACGTGGATGTGTTGGCCTGGAATGGCTTTGCGAGAGTACGGTTCTGCGAGTATGGCTCTGCGCGGGAGCGATTAGCGAGAGCGCCGCCACTTAGCGCGGCTTGCGCGAACCAGAGAACCAGAGAACCGGATCGAAACCGATTCCAGCAACGAATCAGCGAACGGCAGCCCCCTCCGCCGCCCCTAAGCCGGAACCCGATCGCTGACCGGAATCGGCGACCGGCACCGGCGACGACCCGGACGCGACGTGCACGATCCG
>JAKPAM010000018.1 GCA_029779435.1 Pseudomonadota bacterium
CGGCGGATTAGTTCAGCGAACATCTGGAACACGACACTAGGGCCTGTTCACCCAAAGTCTTCAGGTGAACAGGCCCTAACCCCGGGACCGGCGGCGATGCCGCCCCGCCCCCTCCTCCGAGGATCACGATGGATACCCTGTCTCCACCCCGACGGCACGCGCTGCGCGCCGTCACCGCCGCTTCCGCCCTCGCCGCCGCCGGCGGCCTGCTGTCGACGCGCGCCTGGTCGCAGCCGCGCAAGCTGACCTTCGCCTGGAACGCCAACGCGTTCTGCCTGTCGCCGATCGTCGTCGCGCAGGAACGCGGCATCTTCGAGAAGAACGGCCTGCAGGTCGACTTGATCAACTACACCGGCTCGACCGACCAGTTGCTCGAGTCGCTCGCGTCGGGCAAGGCGGATGCGGCGGTCGGCATGATCCACCGCTGGCTCAAGCCGCTCGAATCGGGCTTCGACGTCAAGATCGTCGGCAGCTCGCACGGCGGCTGCGTGCGCCTGGTCGGCGCCAAGGATGCGGGCGCCACCAGCCTGTCGAGCCTCAAGGGCAAGACCATCGGCGTCTCGGACATCGCCAGCCCGGGCAAGAACTTCTTCTCGATCCTGCTGAAGAAAAACGGCATCGATGCCGACAAGGACGTCGTCTGGCGCCAGTACCCGGCCGACCTGCTCGACGTGGCGGTCGACAAGGGCGAGATCCAGGCGATCGCCGACGGGGATCCGGCGCTGTACCTGATCGAAAAGCGCAACCCGGGTCGTTTCGTCGAGATCGCGACCAACCTGTCCGGCGAATACCGCGACAAGGTGTGCTGCATCATCGGCGCGCGCGGCGACCTCGTACGGCAGGACAAGGGCACCGTCGCCGCGCTGGTCCGTGCGATCGTCCAGGCGTCGGACTACGTCGCCGAGAACCCCAACGAGTCGGCGCGCCTGTTCGCCAGGTACTCGCCGAAGGTCGCCGTCGAGGACCTGCAGGCGCTGCTGGGCACGCTCACGCACAAGCACCACCCGCTCGGCAGGAACCTGCGCGACGAAGTCGAGTTCTACGCCCGCGACTTCCGCTCGGTCGGCGTGCTCAAGCAGAGCACCGACCCGGTCCGGCTCGCCAACCACGTGACCTACGATCCGCTGTCCTGACGGGCGCCGAGCGAGGATTGAATGAGCACTTACCCCAGTAGTCTCGACAGTACCTATGACGGCACTTATGACGCGCCGTTCGACAGCCCGAAGTCCCGGCAGCCGATCGCTGCGCCCGCCGCCGGAGAAACGCGCACCGGCGCCTGGAAGCCCGGTCTGCTGGCCGCCGCCGCATGGACGGCGCTCGGCGTGCTGACCCTGGCCTGGCCGAACGCGCAAGCCGGCTTCAACGAATGGACGTTCACCACCGAGTTCGGCATCGCCGCGCTGGCCGCCGCCGCGCTGGTGCTGGCGATCGCGCTGCTCGGCCGGCGCGCGCCGCGGCTGTGCGAACCGATCGCGCCGGCCGGCAAGTGGCTGATCGCCGCGCCGCTGCTGCTGGCGGCATGGGAGGTCGCGACCGCCAAGCTCGGGTGGCTGCCGCCGCCGTTCTTCGCGCCGCCGCAAAGCCTGATCGACGTGCTCGCCGAGGACTGGCCGCGCCTGGGCCTGTCGACCGCGCATTCGATCCGGCTGCTGGCGCATGGCTTCGTCGTCGGCGCGATCGTCGGCTTCGTCACCGGCGTGTGGATCGGCTGGTCGCGCGCGGCCAGCTACTGGATCCATCCGGTACTGCGCTTCCTCGGGCCGGTGCCGGCCTCGGCATTGCTGCCGCTGGCGTTCTTCTTCGCACCGTCCAGTTACGCGGCGGCGGTGTTCCTGATCGCGCTGGCGACGTTCTTTCCGGTCGCGGTGCTGGCCTGGTCCGGCGTCGCCGCGGTCAACCGCGCCTACTACGACGTGGCGCGGACGATGGGCGCGTCGCAGTGGTTCCTGGTCCTGCGCGTCGCGGTGCCGGCCGCCATGCCTCAGGTGTTCGTCGGCCTGTTCATGGGGCTCGGCGCGTCGTTCTCGGTGCTGGTCACCGCCGAGATGATGGGCGTCAAGGCGGGGCTGGGCTGGTATCTGCAGTGGGCGCAGGGCTGGGCCGCCTACGCGAACATGTACGCGGCGCTGCTGGTGATGGCGGTGCTGTGCTCGGGGTTGATCACGCTGCTGTTCACGGTGCGCGATCGGGTGTTGTCATGGCAGGCGGGGACGGTCAGATGGTAGAACGAGTCGTTTCGAAGAACGGGGTAAGGATCGACATCGAGGGCGTCAGCCACTGGTTCGGCGACGGCGCCCGCGCGCTGCAGGTCCTCGATGACGTGGACCTGCGCGTCGAGCCGGGCGAGTTCGTCGCGCTGCTGGGCCCCAGCGGCTGCGGCAAGTCGACGCTGCTGCGCCTGGTCGCCGGGCTGGAGCCGGCGACGGCCGGCCGCATCGCGCAGGAAGACCAGGCGATCACGCGGCCCGATCCGTCACGCATCGTCGTGTTCCAGGACCCCACGCTGTTTCCGTGGCGCACGGTCCGCGACAACATCGCGCTCGGCCTGCAGGCGCGTGGCGAACTGGCGACGCGCGCGCACCGGATCGACGAAGTGCTCAAGCTGGTCGGCCTCGACGCGTTCGCCGGATCGTATCCGCATCAGCTTTCCGGCGGCATGGCCCAGCGCGCCGCGCTGGCCCGCGCGCTGGTCAACGATCCGCGGCTGCTGATTCTCGACGAGCCGCTGGGCAAGCTCGATTCGCTGACCCGCCTGACGATGCAGACCGAACTGCTGTCGCTGTGGCAGCGTCAGCGGTTCTCGGCATTGCTGGTCACGCACGACGTCGAGGAAGCCTTGTTCCTGGCCGACCGGGTGATCATCCTCAGCGATCGACCCGCGCGCGTGCTGGCGCGACTCGTCGTCGACCTGCCGCACCCGCGGCCGCGCAGCCACCCCCGGCTCGCGGAGCTGCGGCACGAAGCGCTGCGGCATCTGGGCCTGGACGCCACCTGGTGATCACGATGCCCGCTCCATGCCCCCGACGCCCGCGATGCACGTGGCGCGGGCCGACACCGGCCCACGATCGCCGATGACGGCGGCCGACTGGGTCAGCCCGCTGATCGCCGGTCTGCATTGGCTGCAGTGGCACGCGCTGCAGGCGCTGGCCGCGCTCGGCGCCATCGACGCCGTTGCCGGCCAGCCCGGCTGGCCGCTCGACTGGCGCGTGTCGGGCGAGCACCTGCTGATCGACGCGCCGAATGCCAGGCGCCTGGCATTCGGTGTCCTCGCGCTGATGATCGCGGCGGGACTGGCGGGCATGGCGGTCGTCTGCCGCCGCCGCCGCGGATGGCTGCTCGGCGCGGCCGCCGCGCTACCGGTGTTCGCACCCTGGCCCGACCCGGCCGTCGTCCTGGTGCCGGCGCATCCGACGAGCTTTCATCGCTCGCCGACCGGCTTCTCGGCGCATGCCATCGTCGCCGGCCATACGCTGTACGAGACGCATTGCGCGGCCTGCCACGGCGCTACCGGCCGCGGCGACGGTCCGGTTGCGACGCAGCAGCCGGTATGGCCGCCCGACTTCATCGGGCCACTGCTGTGGCGCCGCGGCGACGGCGATCTGTTCTGGCACATCCGCGAGGGCGTCACCGACCGGCACGGACGTGAAACGATGCCGGGCTTCGGCCGGATGCTGAACGACACGGAAGTCTGGCAACTGATCGATTTCCTGAGGGCGCAGTCGGCCGGCCAATCGCTGCGCCTGGCCGGCGCCTGGCGCCATCCGATCCGGCTGCCGGCATCGGCGATCGATTGCGCCGGCCAGTCGTCGAGTACCGACGTCCGGCCGTGGCTGGGTCAGCGGCTACGCCTGGTCGCGCCCGCCGCGGGTCAGCCGATGCCGATCGAGGATCCGCGGCTGGTGACGATCGCGCTGGTCGCGCCCAGTCACGGCGCCGCGTCGGCAGTCGGTGCCGAACGGCACGCCGAACGGCACGCCGACTGCAGGATCGACGACGCGTCCGCGTGGGCGGCGCTGGCATTGGTGACCGGTGACGCGCCGCTGGCGGACCGCCAATGGCTCGTCGATCGCGCCGGCTGGCTGCGCGCGGTCAGTGCTCCCGGCAGCCGCGGCTGGTCGGACGACGATCTGGTCTGCCGCTCGGAACGAAGCGATCGCCCCGAGGCATCGGCCGGTGCCCGGCGCGACCCCCGCGATGGCCTCGACGGCCTCGGCAGGCTGCTGGCGACGATCGACGCGGACCCCGTGCGGCTCGTCCGGGACGGCCGGGTCCATTAGGGCGTGTTCACGAGAAGATCGAGCGCTGCCAACGCCAACATCGAACCCATCAATAGAAATGCCGGATGCCGATGCCGATCGTGCGCGGATTCTCGCCGCGTCCCGAGGGGCTGATCATCGTCGACGTGACCGCCAGGCCGAATCGTCCGCCCTGATCGTTGTTGACGACGCCGCCGACCACGTACAGGTTCGTGCGCTTGGACATCGGATAGCTGTACATCGCGCCGATCGTGCCGGCCTTGCCCGCGACGCCTTGCGCATAAGCGGCGCCCGATTCGATGCGCATCTTGGCGTATTGCAGCGATAGCGATCCGACGCCGACCTTGACCTCGGCGCCGACGTTCCACCACCGCACGGCGTTGCCGTCGCCGCCGGGGTCGGTCTGCGCGAAGCCGCCGACCAGCTTCCATTTGCCGGCGTCATAGCGGAAGCCGGCGCCGTACTCGGCGGTGCCGTTCGAATCGGCGGTCGTGCCGATCTGTCGGCGGTAGCGGCCGTAGAAGCCCGTCACGGACAAGCCCCCGCCGGTCCAGAACCCGGCCAGGTGATAGACCGAGCCGGCATCGCGCGGTGCCTCGTAGCGCTCACCGGTCCCGTACATCGTCATCACGCGAAAACCGCCCCAGGTCGGCGAATCGTAGAAGATCGCGTTCGACGCCCGCGCCGTCGTGCCGCCGGCCACCGCGAACGCCGACGCGTTGCCGACGTTGGCCCACGCGAACAGGTCGGTCACCAATATCGAGAAGAACCCGGGCGTGTAGTCGCGCCCGAGCTTGACGCTGCCGAAGCGGCCGTCAAGCCCGACGAACGAGCGGCGCTGGAACGTCATGCCACCGCCCGGCGCCTGCCCGATCCCCTCGTCGGCATACACCTGCGCCTCGGCGGTGAAGAACGCCGACAGCCCGCCGCCGAGGTCCTCGCGGCCACGCACGCCCCAGCGGCTCAACGCCTGTCCCGACATCACCTGCACCGCCGTCATGCTGCTCGGCCCCGGCGTCGCCGCGAACACGCCCAGGTCCATCACGCCATACAGCGTGACGTTGTTGCCCGGTGCCTGGGCGATTACCCCTGCATGCCACAGCAGGCCCGCGGCCCCGGCGATCATCGTCAATGCGGCCCGCCTCACGCGCGGTTTCCGGATCCCTCTGCGCGACGCGTGGGCCGCCTCGCCGTCCTCATGCCCAATCATGCTTTCTCTCCTCGACATGGCTGTCGTTATCGTTGTGGTGTGGTGGTGATGGTCGTGATGCCACGTCGGCGCTAATCGAGCTTGATGCCGACGGCCTCCACGAGCGCCCGCCAGTCGCTCAGATCCTTCCTGATCGTGTCGGCGAAGGACTGCGGCGTCGTCTGCGGAAGGTCGTTGAAGTTCATGTCGTTGAACCGCTTGATGATCGCCGGGTCCTTCAGCGTCGCACTGACGGCCCGGTTCAGTTCGTCGACGATCGCGGGCGGCGTCGCGGCGGGTGCGAACAGCCCATACCACGAGTAGTTGGTGAACGGGTAACCCGCCTCGTTCATCGTCGGCACGTCGGGCAGCATCGGCAGGCGCTTGGACCCGCTGTACGCCAGCGCACGCACGCGCCCTGAACGCACGATCTCGACCGTCGTCGACGAATCGGCGAAGCCGGCATCGACCTGGCCGCCGATCAGGTCCTGCACGCACGGCGCGCTGCCCTTGTAAGCGATGTGGACCATGTCGATGCCCGCCTGCTTCTTCAGGCTTTCCATCGCCAGGTGGCCGCCCGATCCCGCCCCCCACGAGCAGTAGTTCAGCGGTTGAGGGCTGCTCTTGGCGAAGGCCACGAACTCGGCCAGCGTCTTGGCCGGAATGCCCGGCCGCACGAGCAGCAGGTTGCCGCCCCGTCCGACCTGGGCGACCGGCGCGAAATCCTTCAGCGTGTCATAAGGCAGCTTGCGGTACAGCGCCGGGTTGACGACCATCGACGCCGCGTACGTGAACAGCAACCGGGAACCGTCGACCGGCCCCTTGGCGACCGACTCCACGCCAACGATGCCGTTGGCGCCGGGCTTGTTCTCGATGATGAACGTGCGGCCGACCCGCTTGCCGATCTCGTCGGCCATCATGCGGCCGATCGTATCGGTTCCCCCCGCCGGCGCGGTCGGCACGACCAGCGTGATCGTGCGCTGCGGCAACGACGATTCGGCCCGAGCCCCGTCCGCGATACCGCCGATGACCGCCAGCATGCCGAGCACGGCCAGCGCCCCGGCGCGCCGTGCGCCTCTTTTCCTTCCCGTTCCATTCATTGACGATGCTCCTTGGCGGCGGACGCCGCTCGTGCCAATCCGACGCGCCCGCCCCGGCGCGTTCAGTCGATCCTGTTTCAATCGATCCGTTTCAGCCGATCCCCAGCCGGTTCCCGGCCTTGCCCTCGAGAACGTCGGCACCGGCGTGGTACAGGTTCTTCGAGACGTAGCTGCGCGTCTGGCGGGCCCGCTCGCGCAGCCATCGAGCCTTCAGCGCCCGGGCCTGCCTGGCCTCGTCGCTGTCGGCATGCAGGCCCGCCAGCAGGTCGATCACGTGCAGCGCGAGCTGCAGGTCCCCCTCGGCGGCGTGCCGTTGCGCGCAATCGATCACATGCCCCTTGTCGGCGATCGCCGCCTCGATCGCCTTCTGGATGGCGGACGGCGACGACGGATGCAGCGTGGTCGGGTTGCGATCCCACCATCCGTTCTCGGACCGGTAGATATCGCGCACGATGTACGACGGATCGCCATAAGTGGGCTTCATCCATTCGACATCGAACAGCTCGGGCGGATACGTCATGACCTCGAGCACCTCGCGCTCGGTCAATCCCCGATTCATCAACGACACGACCTCGGCGCGCAGCCATCGCAAGGCCCGCGCCGTGTGGCCCAGCACCTGCTGGACATTCGCCTCGCCTTCGATCATGCCGCCGAACTCGCGCACCGCGATCAGCGGCCGCAGCGCGGCCATCGCGTCGAGCGTATCGGCCCAGCGGACCGGGTCGCGCAGCGTGCGGAACGGCGTGCCGACGTTCGGAATCGAATCGAGCAACGACGGGCCGCCGTACAACACGCGCTGCGCCGGACACCAGACCGCGATCGCGTCGTCGGTTTCGGACGGCGCCCAGAACAGCTCGACACGGCGGTCGCCGTCGCCGATGACGAGGCGGTCCTCGAAGGTTTCGTCCGGATCGTGCAGCGGGATCCGTGTCTCGAAGAAACCCGGTTCGCGCTTGAACTGCACCTCGGCCATCCGCTGCTGCAGTTCGTGCGTCTCGCGATAGCGCGCATAGCGGCGCAGGACGTTCGCGTGCGCGATCACGCGAGGCGCCGGATGGCCGCGCGCGGCGGCATCGGCCAGCCACTGCCCGACGCCGGTGTTGTAGCCGATGTGACCGTGGCTGTAGCAGACCGCGTGCACCGGCGCGTCGCTGATCGCGCGGGCGCTGTCGATCATCGACTGCGTGACCGACCCGCCCGGCCCGGAGTCGATGATGACGAGGCCCGCGTCGGTCTGCGCGCAGAACGTCTGGCCCTGCCCGTAGAGGATGTGCAATCCGTCGGCGATCGTCTTGTAGCCGGTGCCGACCACCAGAATCGCGTCTTCATGGGGCGTGGTGCTCATGCGCTCACCTCGACCTTGCGCAGCGGTGGGATCGCCCAGCCGCGTACTTCTTCGCGCGGGTAGTACAGGCGCAGGATCAGGTAGAACCGGCCGGCCGGCGCCGGCAGCCAGTTGCTGGTCGACGAGGGTCGCTGGTGGCCGACGATGATCTCCAGGCTGCCGTCGGCCCCCTTCTCGATGCCCAGCGTGCGATCGCCGATCGAGAACCGGTCGATCTCGTTCGTGTACAGGAACCGGTCCTGGTCGTACAACGTGATCGACCAGAACGCGTCGGCCGGCGGCATGTCATCGGCCTCGAAACGGATCACGTAGCGGTTGTTGCCGTCGAGTCCGGCCTTGTCGGCATCGAAATGCGACGCGACGTAGATCGCCTCCTCGGCGGCGAGCGCGCCGAGCCCCAGGTAGGCGGTGCGGGCACGGGCCAGGTAGTCGACACCGTAGCGGCCGGTCGCCGCGGAGATACGCCACGGTTTCGGGCCGCGCTTGCCACCGGCGGCGCCGATCAGCTTGATCCCTTCCTCGAAGCCCCGGACCAGCGCGTCACGTACGATCGGCTCCAACGCCTCCCAGCGGAACTCGGCGCTGGCGATCAGCCCGCCCTGCGCGAGCAACGCGACCAGCCCTTCGTCGCTCACGGTGCCCGGCGTCTCGGCCATCGCATGGCTCAGGTTCGTGAAGAACGTGGCCGCGACCTCGGCGGCCGGTTGCGCATGCTCGAGCATCGCCGCCATCACGTCGACCGGCTTGCCCGCCCATGCCGACACGGTCGTCGATGACGACAGCGGCGCGGTGCCGATGGCCGGCTCCAGGCGGATCCCGGCCTGCAGCTCGCGGGCCAGCGGCCAGTCGCTCTCATCACGCGCGAGAATGCGGCCGATCAGCCAGACCAGGTTCGTCGGACACTCGATGATCCGGCCGGTGAAGCCCGGATCGGTCATCCGCCGGCCCGGGCCGACCAGCGCCACGGTCTCGCCGTCGCGGTCGCAATTGCGCGGCCCCAGGTTCGCGAAGTTCTCGGTGTACGCGTCGTACAGCGGCAGCACGAAATAGCGGTCCGGATCCCGGTTGGCGGCTGGTATCGTCAGCAGCATCGGGCCGTTGGCCAGGTTGATCCAGCCCATCGTGTACAGCAGGTCGTTGGCCGGCGTCACGACGTCGCGATCACGGTCCGTCGACGGGCGCTTGGCGTGGTGCAACGCGTTGATCCGCATCCGCGCGTCCGACGACGCGCCGTCGGCTCGCTGGCGACCGCCGGCGGACGTCTGCAGCGCGCAAGTCCGGAACGTCTCGATCAATGGATAGCCGTAGATAGTGCCGATCATGCCGGCGGCACGGGCCAGTGCCGCGCGTCCTTCGTTGACAAGGTTCTCGTTGGTGCTCATCTCGTCTCCTTCCTATGTGCGGCGGCCGACCGGCGTCCGCCGATCGCGATCCGCTAGTCGATGGTCACACCCGTGCTGCGGGTCAGCTCGAGCGATACCGGCAGATAGGCCTCATAAGCGGCACGCGCCTGCGCGGCCGTGCTGCCCAAGGGTTCGAGGCCCATGTCGAGCAGCCGCTTGTGCACGTCGGGCTGCCTGACCACTTCGCCCACTTCCTTGCTCAGGCGCTGGACGATCGCATCGGGCGTCCGGGCGGGCGCCAGCAGCGTGATCGGACCGGTGATCGTGTAGATCAGTTCCTTGTAGCCCAGCTCGGCGAAGGTCGGCGTATCCGGCAGCAGCGGCGATCGCGTCGGCCCGGTCATCGCGATCGCACGCAGCCGGCCGGCATCGATGTATGGCTTCATCGTCGCCAGCGAACCGACCGTCAACTGGATGACGCCGCTGACCAGGTCGACGGTCATCGGCCCTTCGCCCTTGTACGCGGAGTGCGAGGTCTGCAGGCCGTAGGTCTTGTCCATGAAGACCTGGAACTGATGCGGCTGCGTCCCCGGCCCCCACGATCCGATCGTGAACTTGCCGGGCTGCTCGCGGATCAGCGCGAGCAGTTCGTCATAAGTCCTGGCCGGCACCTCGGGATTGACGACCATCACGGTGCGCGGCGTGACCACGTCCGAAATCCGGACCAGGTCGCTGCGCGGATCGTACGGCAGGGTCCGGTACAGCACGAGGTTCGACGTCAGCGGCGCCGGCACCGACAGCAGCAGCGTATGGCCGTCGGGCGCGCTCTTGGCGACGTGGTCGGTGCCGATGATGCCCGCGCCGCCGCTGCGGTTCTCGACGACGACCGACGTGCCCAGGCGCTTGCTCAGGTGTTCGGCCAGCGTCCTGGCGATGATGTCGGTGCTGCCGCCGGGCTGGAACTGCACGATGATGCGCACCGGCTTGTTGCCGGGATAGTCCTGTTGGGCCAACACGCTCCCGGCGCTCGCCGCGATCATCGCGGTGCTGATTGCCAGGCGCAGCAGCCGGCGCCGCCGCGGTCCGATCGCTCCCCGGTTCATTCGTTCACTCCGTTCCATGAGATTCACCGATCGTCAGCAGCGCATCGAGCACGACGCACCCGCCTTCCGCCGCCGGCCGGGCCAGCACGGGGTTCAGTTCCAGGCCGTTCAGCCGCTCGCCGATCCGCTCGGCCAGCGCGGCGACCACCCCCAGCAGGTCGGCCAGCGCGTCGCGGTCGACCGGCGCCTGACCGCGGCTGCCGGCCAGCACCTTGCTGCCGCGGATCTCGCCGATCATCGCCAGCGCTTCGCGCCGCGAGATCGGCAGCGGCCGCACCGACACGTCGTCGAGCAGCTCGACGTGGATGCCGCCGAGCCCGAACATCAGCACCAGGCCGAACACGGGATCGCGATGCACGCCGACCAGGCACTCGATGCCGCCGCCGACCATCGGCGCGACCAGCACGCCGTCGATCCGCGCATCCGGACGGCGCGCGCGCACGGCCTGTCGCATCGACGTGAACACGCGCCGCGCCTGCGCGGCATCGCGCACGTCGAGCGCCACGCCGCCGACGTCGGACTTATGGGCGATGTCGCGGCTGACGATCTTCAGCACGAACGGCGGCGCGATCCGGCTCAGCGCGCCATCGAGCCCGTTCTCGTCGGTGACGACCTCGTGCGGCACGACCGGCACGCCGGCTCGCGCGAGCACGCGCAACGCCTCGGCCTCGCTCATCGCACCCGTCCCGATCGCCACCAGTTGATCGGCCGCATCGGCAATCGCCTGAGCGTCGATTCCCTTACCCTCGCCGATATCCTTACCCCTGCCCGCGCCATCGGGCCGATCGTCCTCGCCTGGCGCCGCCGTGCCGGCCGCGCGCTGATCACCGACGCTCAGCACGCCCAGCGTGCGGATCGCATCGGTCGGATCGGCGAAGACCAGCACGCCCTGGGCCTCGAGTTCGCGGCGCCGGGCCGGTGCCAGCAGCGTGCATAGCGCCAGCACGGTCTGCGGGTACCGATCACGCAGCCCGCGCATCAGGCGCTCGAGCGTCGGCCAGAACTTGTCCGACGCCCCGCCGGCGGCCATGAACGCGATCCACGAACCGTACTGGCCATCGGCCAGCATCAGGTCGGCGGCCTGCGTCAGCAGTCCCGGTTCGCTGGTGACCTGGCCGGTGATGTCCAGCGGATTGCGCGTGGCGGCGAACGGCACCAGCGCCTTGATCGACTGCTGCGTCGCCTCCGACAGCGCCGGCACGTCCAGCCCCGCTTCCTGCGCGTCGTCGGCCATCAGCGCGCCGACACCGCCGGAGACGGTAAACAGCCCGATCGATGCTCGCCGCGGCCGGCCGGCCGTGGCCGCCGCGTGCGCGAACCCGAAGAAATCGGTGATCGTGCGCGCCCGGATCACGCCATGGCGCCGGAACACCGCGTCGTAGACGCGCTCATCGCCGGCGAGCGCCGCCGTATGCGATGCGGCGGCCTGCGCGCCGAGCCCGGTGCTGCCGACCTTGATCGCGACCACGGTCTTGCCGCGCTCGCGAGCCGCTTCGAAGGCCTCGCACAGCCGGGCGCCGTCCCGGCACCCTTCCATGTACACCATGACGACGTCGGTATCGGGGTCGCGAGCCATCCAGTCCAGGCAATCGGCCAGTTGCAGGTCGGCCTCGTTGCCGGTCGTCGCCCACAGCGACAACCCGATGCCGCGCTCGCGCGCCATCGCGTAAGCGTATGCCCCGAACGCGCCGGACTGGCTGGCCAGCGCGATGCGGCCCGGCTCGACCAGTCCCGATGCCGGCGCCGGCGAGAAGGTCGCGTACAGATGGCGACGCACGTTCATCACGCCCAGGCAGTTCGGCCCCAGCATCCGGATGCCGGCGTCGCGGCATGCCCGCGCGATCCGCTGCTGCGCCGCCTCGCCGTCCGCGCCGGTCTCGGCGAAGCCCGACGAGAAGACGATGAGGTTGGCGACGCCCGCGGCGGCCGCATCGGCGACCGCGCTCTCGACGGCGGCCGCCGGCACGGCCAGCACCGCCAGGTCGATCGGCTGGCCGATCGCGGCGAGGCTGGGCCAGGCGCGCATACCCTGGACGGTCTGCGCGTTCGGATTGACCGGATACACGTCGCCGGCGAAGCCGAAACCGCACGCATAGCGCAGCGGGATCCCGCCGATCTTGTCCGGATTCGACGATGCGCCGACGATCGCCAGGCTCCGCGGCGAGAACAGGCGCTCGAGCGAAAGGCGCGCACCAGCGCCCGGGTCCGGACGAATGTCGACCAAGATGTTTCCTTGATGAGCGGGTCATGCTGCATCGACGATCCAGCCGCTGGGACACGACGGGCACGCTGCGGTGCAGCGTGGAAGAGGCGATGCGATCCGGACTACGATATCGGCCGAGTCGAGTGAAATCTATCAATCGTGCGACACATTTGCGTATGTCGGTACGGGACGCCATGAACACGCCCACTGCCGGACACGGCCTGACGACCGAGCGTGCGATCCCGCCTCAGACGACCGACGTACTACGCTGGAACCAGTTGTTCGCGAACTGGCCCGAAGAGGACCGGCTGGCGATCACGGCCGCCTCGCACACGGCCCGCTATCGCCGGCGCACATTGATCATGAGCCGCGAATCGACGTCGAGAGAACTGCTGGCCGTCGTGTCGGGCTGCATCGAAGTCGCGGCGTTCAACGCCGAAGGCCGCCGACATCTGAATGCGCTGCTGGGGCCGCGCAGCGTCGTGCCGATCGTGGAACTGCTCGACGAAAGCTCGCGCAGCTACGACTATTACGCGCGTGAGGATTCGCTGATCGTCCACATCCCTCGCAGCGCCCTGATGCAGCGGCTCGATCGCAACCCCATGCTATGGAAGACCGTCGCGCAACTGGCGCTGGAGCGCCAGCGGAGCAGCGTCGCCGACCTGCGCGCGCTGACGGTCGGGTCGACCCGCCGGCGGATCGCCGCGATCCTGCTGCGGATGGCGCGGATCTATGCACCGGAAAGATCTTGCGCGCCCCCCCGGGCGCAAACCAGCGCCATCGACATCAACCTCGCGCAGCACGACCTGGCAGCGATGCTCTGCGTGTCGCGCCAGACCGTCAACAAGGAACTGGGCGCGCTGGTCGAAGCCGGTGTGCTGCACATGGCGTACAAGCGGCTGACCATCATCGACGGCGCGCGGCTCGAACGGCTCGCGGCGGTCGAATGACGGCTCCGGTTAGGACCGGTTGACGCCAGGATCGAACCCGCGCGAAGCCCTGTTCGTTCAATCCGGATACGCGGCCAGGTGCGCGAGCAGCGCCTGATCGACGACCGATGCCGAATCGTCGGTCAGGAAATGGCCCGCGCCCGGCACCTCGATGAAACGATAAGGCCCGTCCACGAAGCGGGCCGTGGCTTCGGCGGCCATCCGCCCGACCGTCGAATCGGCGCTCCCCCACACGTATAGCGTGGGCACGCCGATCACCGGAAACCCGGGCTGGCGCATCGCCTGCGCCGATGCGCGATACCACTCGATCGCCGCTTCCAGCGCGCCCGGCGGTTCGAGCGTCGCGCAATAGGCGTCGATCGCCGACGCCGGCACGCCCTGATCGGCCAGCCGCGCGCGCAGACCGGCCATCCGGTCCTGCCGGATCGCGGCGGGCGTGGCCGGATCGAGCAAGCGCTGGTGATGCCCGGAACGCGCGGCCTGTTCGGGATCGTCGTGCATCGCCCACGCGAATGCCGCCGGATGCGGACGCGACAGCACGGTCAGCGAGCGGATCCGTTCCGGCGCCCGCGCCGCCGTCATCCACGCGATCTGACCGCCCCAGTCGTGCCCGACCAGATGGAAGCGATCCGCGCCCAGTGCATCGGCCAGGCCCAGCGCGTCGTCGACGATCCGCTCGGCCGCGTAGTGCTCGGTCCCGAGCGGCCGGGCGCCGGGCGAATAGCCGCGCTGGTCCGGCGCGATGCCGCGGAACCCGGCGCGGGCCAGCGCCGCCAGCGTCTCGCGCCATGCGTGGCGGCATTGCGGAAAGCCGTGCAGCATCAAGACCGGGACACCGTCGCCGGGCCCGGCGACGTCGACATCGAAGGTCAGCGGCCCGAGCGGGATGCGTTGGACTGGCATGGGAGCGTCTCCTGCGGTTCGCGCCCATTATCCTCAATGCTTCAAGGGGCCGCCGTACGAACCCGGCGCGGCGCGCGGCTTCGGCGCTATCCCGAATACTCCTCCGGCGGATTTGCCGCCAAACTCGACGGTTGCGCCCGCCGCGGCCCGCCCCGGCACACAACGACCGAAGGAGACGACATGTACCCCGGAAAATACGCCGCCGCCCACCCCGAGCGCCCTGCGTTCATCATGGCCAGCACCGGCCAGGCGGTCAGCTACGCCGAGTTCGAGGCGCGAGCGAACCGGCTGGCGCACCTGCTGCGCGCGCATGGCCTGAAGCGGCTCGACCACTTCTCGATCTTCATGGAGAACAACGACCGCTACCTCGAGTGCTGCGCGGCCGGCGAGCGCACGGGCGCGTATTTCACCTGCGCCAACTCGTACCTGACGGCCGACGAACTGGCCTACATCCTGAACAACAGCGAATCGCAGATACTGATCACGTCGACGTCGCGCCGCGCGGTCGCGGCCAAGGCGCTCGAATCGTGTCCCCGCATCAAGCTGGCGCTGCTCGTGCAGAGCGCGCCGGGCGAAAAGACCGCGCCGGTCACCGACACTTATCCGTTCGTCGATTTCCTCGAAGCGACGTCGGCGCAACCGTCGACGCCGATCGCCGACGAGGCGCTGGGCGTCGCGATGCTGTATTCGTCGGGCACGACCGGGCGCCCCAAGGGCATCGTCCGTCCGCTGCCCGACGCGCCGCCGACCGAACGCCTGCCGCTGTTCGACTTCCTGCTGCGGCTGTGGCAATACCGCGAGGACATGATCTACCTGTCGCCGGCGCCGCTGTACCACTCGGCCCCGCAGGCGGCGGTCGGGCTGACGATCCGGATGGGCGGCACCGTGGTCATCATGGAGCACTTCGATCCCGAGCAGTACCTGGCGCTCGTCGAGCGCTACCACGTCACGCATACGCAGCTCGTGCCGACGATGTTCAGCCGGATGCTGAAGCTGCCCGAGGCGGCGCGGACCCGCCACGACCTGTCGTCGCTGAAGATCGCGATCCATGCGGCCGCCCCGTGTCCGGCGCAGGTCAAGGAGGACATGATCCGGTGGTGGGGCCCGATCATCCATGAATACTATGGCGCCACCGAGGGCCTGGGCTTCACCGCCTGCAACAGCGAGGAATGGCTCGCGCATCGCGGCTCGGTCGGCCGCGTGCTGCTCGGCGAGTTGCACATCCTCGACGAATCGATGCAACCGGCGCCCAAGGGCGAGCCGGGCGAGATCTGGTTCAAGACCGCCACGCCGTTCGAGTACTTCAACGATCCCGAACGAACCCAGCAGACCCGGTCGGCCGACGGCACGATGAGCACCGTCGGCGACGTCGGGTACGTCGACGACGACGGGTTCCTGTATCTGACCGACCGCTCGACGTTCATGATCATCTCCGGCGGCGTCAACATCTATCCGCAGGAATGCGAGAACCTGCTGATCACGCATCCGCAGGTCGCCGACGCCGCGGTGTTCGGCGTGCCGAACGAAGACCTGGGCGAGGAGGTCAAGGCCGTCGTGCAGTTGATGCCCGGGCAGAAGGCGGACGACGCGATGGCCCGGACGCTGATCGCGTTCTGCCAGGCCAACCTGGCCAAGGTCAAGTGCCCGCGCTCGATCGATTTCGCCGACGAACTGCCGCGCCTGCCGACGGGCAAGCTGTATAAGAAGGCGCTGCGCGACAAGTACTGGGGCGACAAGCGATCGCGGATCGTCTGACCGGCGCATCGCCCCTCACGATTTCACTCCAACAAGGACCATCGATGGCCAACAGACTGGCAGGCAAGGTCGCCGTGATCACCGGCGCCGCATCAGGCATCGGGCGCGCGACGCTCGAACTCTTCGTCGAAGAAGGCGCGCGCGTGATCGCCGCCGACGTCCAGCGGGATGTCGGCAGCGAACTCGAACAGCGCTATCCGGGCGTCGTTCGCTTCGCGCACTGCGACGTCACGCAATTGCCGCAACTGAAGGCCGCGATCGACAGCGCGGCCGAGCACTTCGGCGGGCTGGACATCCTGTTCAGCAATGCCGGGCGCGGCGGTTCGCCGGTCGGCGTCGAGGATTTCGACGCCGCGGCCTGGGACCAGACCCAGGCGCTGCTGCTGCGCTCGGTCGCGGCCGGCGCCTCGTATGCGGTACCGCACCTGAAGCGGCGCGGCGGCGGTTCGATCATCAATACGTCGTCGGTGTCGGCGCTGCAGGCCGGCTACGCGTCGATCGACTACTCGGTGGCCAAGGCCGGCGTGCTGCACTACACGCGCGTCGCGGCCGCCGATCTCGCGCCGCAAAAGATCCGGATCAACGCGATCGTGCCGGGCTTCATCGCGACCTCGATCTTCGGCAACTCGCTGGGGCTCGGCGCCGCCGAGACCAAGGCGATGGCCGACCGCATCGCCGAGAAAAGCGGCATCGCCAATCCGATCGGCAAACCGGGCCTGCCGCAGGACATCGCCGAGGCGGCGCTGTTCCTGGCGTCGGACGCCGCCGCCTTCATCACCGGCACGCACCTGACCGTCGATGGTGGCCTGACGATCGGGCCGCGCAGTTCCTGGGACAAATCCAACCCGGGTGCGCTCGGCTCGGCGCTGGGACTGTCTCCCGAACAGATGCAGGCACTGCGGGAACGGCGGCCGGTGGGCTGAGCCTCTCGGCAACGGGCACATCGGGCGGATCCCGCCCGACCGGAACCCCAGCGAAGCACCGGGCGGCCGCGCCTCGCCGGCCACGCCTCGCCGGCCGCGCCGAATCGGGCGAGCGGTTCAGCGCTTCCCTTGCCATTCAGGGGGCTTTCACGATAGATTGTCGACAATCCGAACCGAAACCGAGGTTTTCAAACCCCGTATTCGGTCTTCTACACAGAGATTGCCGACACGATGAGTCAAGTGCTGCCCTTGCCCGGCGCAGCCGCGCCGGTCGACGCCGGCACGTTGGCCGAGCAGATCTTCCGCACGCTGCAATCGGCGATCGTCACCGGCGAGATCGCGCCCGGCAGCAAGATCTCCGAGCCCGAACTGGCCCGACAGCATGGCGTCAGCCGAGGGCCGCTGCGAGAGGCATTGCACAGGCTGGAAGGCCAGAAGCTGCTGGTGCGCGTCCCCCACGTCGGCGCGCGCGTCGTCTCGCTCAGCCACCAGGAACTGATCGAGCTGTACGAGATCCGCGAATCGCTCGAAGGCATGGCCTGCCGGCTGGCCGCCGAGCGGATGGCGCCCGCGCGGATCGACGAACTGCGCCGTGTGCTGCAGGCACACGAGCGCGACGAGGGCTACCAGGCCGGCCGCGGCTACTACCTGCAGGAAGGCGACGACGATTTCCACTACCGGATCGTCCAGGGCAGCGGTAACCTGATGCTGTTCCGGATGCTGTGCGACGAGTTGTATCAACTCGCGCGCATGTACCGGGTCCGGTTCTCGGCGCTGCCCAACCGGCCGCGCCAAGCCTTCGCGGAACACCACCGCATTCTCGACGCCATCGCCGACCGCGATGGCGAACTCGCGGAAATCCTGATGCGCCGCCACATCCGCGCATCGCGTCTCAACATCGAAAAACAGATCGCCCAGGGCAACCTGACGCGACGAGAGGCATGAACACACAATACCGAAAGCCGCTGCCCGGCACCCGCTTGGACTACTTCGATGCCCGCGCCGCCGTCGAGGCGATCGCGCCCGGCGCTTATGACGGCCTGCCGTACACGTCGCGCGTGCTGGCCGAGAACCTGGTGCGCCGCTGCGACCCGGCGCTGCTGAACGACGCGTTGAAGCAGTTGATCGAGCGCAAGCGCGACCTGGACTTCCCGTGGTTCCCGGCGCGGGTCGTCTGCCACGACATCCTGGGCCAGACCGCGCTCGTCGACCTGGCGGGCCTGCGCGACGCGATCGCCGACAAGGGCGGCGACCCGGCCAAGGTCAATCCGGTCGTGCCGGTGCAGTTGATCGTCGACCACTCGCTGGCCGTCGAATACGGCGGCTTCGATCCCGACGCGTTCGCGAAGAACCGCGCGGTCGAGGACCGCCGCAACGAGGACCGCTTCCACTTCATCGACTGGACCAAGGAAGCGTTCGAGAACGTCGACGTCGTGCCGCCGGGCAACGGCATCATGCACCAGATCAACCTGGAGCGGATGTCGCCGGTGATCCACGCGCAGAACGGCGTCGCTTACCCCGATACGCTGGTCGGCACCGACAGCCATACGCCGCACGTCGACGCGCTGGGCGTCATCGCGATCGGCGTCGGCGGCCTCGAGGCCGAGAACGTGATGCTGGGCCGCGCATCGTGGATGCGGCTGCCCGACATCGTCGGCGTCGAGCTGACCGGCCGCCGCCAGCCCGGCATCACGGCCACCGACGTCGTGCTGTCGCTGACCGAGTTCCTGCGCAAGGAGAAGGTCGTCGGCGCTTATCTCGAGTTCTACGGCGACGGCGCGGCCAGCCTGACGCTGGGCGACCGGGCGACGATCTCGAACATGGCGCCCGAGTACGGCGCGACCGCGGCGATGTTCTCGATCGACCAGCAGACGATCGACTACCTGAAGCTGACCGGCCGCGACGACGAGCAGGTCAAGCTGGTCGAGACCTACGCGAAGACCGCCGGCCTGTGGAGCGATTCGCTGGCCAAGGCCGAGTACGAGCGCGTGCTGACGTTCGACCTGTCGACCGTCGTGCGCACGCTGGCCGGCCCGTCGAACCCGCATCGCCGCCTGCCGGTCAGCGACCTGGGCAGCAAGGGCATCGCCGGCAAGGTCGAGAACGAGCCGGGCCTGATGCCCGACGGCGCCGTCATCATCGCTGCGATCACGAGCTGCACGAACACCAGCAACCCGCGCAACGTGATCGCCGCCGGCCTGCTGGCGCGCAACGCCAACCGCGCGGGCCTCGCGCGCAAGCCCTGGGTCAAGACCTCGCTGGCGCCCGGCTCGAAAGTCGTCGAGCTGTACCTGGAAGAAGCCGGCCTGACCAAGGACCTCGAGCAACTGGGCTTCGGCGTCGTCGCGTTCGCGTGCACGACCTGCAACGGCATGTCCGGCGCGCTCGATCCGAAGATCCAGCAGGAGATCATCGATCGCAAGCTGTACGCGACGGCCGTGCTGTCCGGCAACCGCAACTTCGACGGCCGCATCCACCCTTATGCGAAGCAGGCGTTCCTCGCCTCGCCGCCGCTGGTCGTCGCCTACGCGATCGCCGGCACGATCCGCTTCGACATCGAGCAGGACGTGCTCGGCGTCGACGCGCAGGGTAAGGAGATCCGCCTGAAGGACATCTGGCCGACCGACGAGGAGATCGACGCGGTCGTCGCGCAGGCGGTCAAGCCCGAGCAGTTCCGCAAGGTCTACACGCCGATGTTCGGCATCCGCGACGAGCGCAAGACCGTCAGCCCGCAGTACGACTGGCGTCCGCAGAGCACGTACATCCGACGCCCGCCTTATTGGGAAGGCGCACTGGCCGGCGAGCGCACGCTGCGCGGCATGCGGCCGTTGGCGGTGCTGCCCGACAACATCACGACCGACCACCTGTCGCCGTCGAACGCGATCCTGCTCGACAGCGCGGCCGGCGAGTACCTGGCGAAGATGGGCCTGCCCGAAGAGGACTTCAACTCGTACGCGACGCACCGCGGCGACCACCTGACCGCGCAGCGCGCGACGTTCGCGAACCCGCAGCTCTACAACGAGATGGTCCGCAACGAAGACGGCAGCATCCGCCAGGGGTCGCTGGCACGCGTCGAGCCCGACGGCAAGGTGATGCGGATGTGGGAGGCGATCGAGACCTACATGAACCGCAAGCAGCCGCTGATCATCGTCGCCGGCGCCGACTACGGCCAGGGCTCGTCGCGCGACTGGGCGGCCAAGGGCGTGCGGCTGGCCGGCGTCGAGGCGATCGCGGCCGAGGGCTTCGAGCGGATCCACCGCACGAACCTGATCGGCATGGGCGTGCTGCCGCTGGAGTTCAAGCCGGGCACCAACCGGCTGACGCTGGGACTCGACGGCACCGAGACTTATGACGTCGTCGGCGAGCGCAAGCCGCGCACCGACCTGACGCTGGTCATCCACCGGCGCAACGGCGAAGAGGTCCGGGTCCCGGTCACGTGCCGGCTGGACACCGCCGAGGAAGTGTCGGTGTACGAGGCAGGCGGCGTGCTGCAGCGCTTCGCGCAGGACTTCCTCGAAGCGTCGGCCGCCGGCGGCGACAAGAAGGCAGCGGGCTAAGCGCCGCGACAAACGGGTGCCTTCGCTGTTCGCGCAGGCCCCTCCGAGACGCGGCTCGCGCCAGCATCGATCCGGTGCGAGTCCGCCCCCCCCTGGCATCCGACATTCAGGACATCCCGATGGCATTCGCCCCTCAAGTCCGCATCCCCGCCACGTACATGCGCGGCGGCACCAGCAAAGGCGTGTTCTTCAAGCTCGACGAGCTGCCCGAATCGTGCCGCGTGCCCGGCGCGGCGCGCGACGCGCTGCTGATGCGCGTGATCGGCAGCCCCGATCCTTATGGCAAGCAGATCGACGGCATGGGCGGCGCGACGTCCAGCACCAGCAAGACCGTCATCGTCGGCCCGGCCACGCAGGCGGGCCATGACGTCGACTACCTGTTCGGCCAGGTATCGATCGACCAGAAGTTCGTCGACTGGAGCGGCAACTGCGGCAACCTGTCGGCGGCGATCGGCCCGTTCGCGATCCGCAACGGCCTGATCCCGGCCGACCGGATCCCGCGCGACGGCATCTGCACGGTCCGCATCTGGCAGGCGAACATCAAGAAGACGATCGTCGCGCACGTGCCGATCACCGACGGCCAGGTGCAGGAGACCGGCGACTTCGAGCTCGATGGCGTGACGTTCCCGGCCGCCGAGATCCAGCTCGAGTTCATGGACCCCGCCGACGACAGCGACGGCGGTTCGATGTTCCCGACCGGCAACCTGATCGACGACCTGGACGTGCCCGGCGTCGGCACGTTCAAGGCGACGATGATCAACTCGGGCATCCCGACGATCTTCATCGAAGCGGGCGCGCTCGACTACCAGGGCACCGAGCTGCAGGACGACATCAACAACGACGCCGCGGCGCTCGCGCGTTTCGAAAAGATCCGCGCGCACGGCGCCGTCAAGATGGGGCTGATCAAGCACGTCGACGAGGCCGCCGCGCGCCAGCACACGCCGAAGGTCGCGTTCGTGTCGGCCCCCAAGGCCTACACGTCGTCGAGCGGCAAGGCGATCGGCGCCGGCGACATCGACGTGCTCGTGCGCGCGCTGTCGATGGGCAAGCTGCATCACGCGATGATGGGCACGGCCTCGGTCGCGATCGCGACGGCGGCCGCGGTGCCCGGCACGCTGGTCAACCTGGCGGCCGGCGGCGGCGAGCGCGAACAGGTCAATTTCGGACACCCGTCCGGTACGCTCCGCGTCGGCGCCAAGGCCCGACAGGTGAACGGCGAATGGACCGTCACGAAGGCGATCATGAGCCGCAGCGCGCGCATGCTGATGGACGGCGGCGTCTGGGTACCACGCGAGGGGTTCTAAACGGCCGTTGCGCGGCGGGACGGCAACACGCTCGGCCGTTTGTCGGAACGGCCGGCGCGATCCTCGCTGGCGCGCGCGACGTTTGGCGGGCTGGCCGGACAATGCAGGTCGAAATCGGTCGCGCCGCCGAGCTAAGTTCAGGGTTTCGGCCCCAGCGACCGACGCACCGTTCGTCGCCCTGCTGGAGCCCATGGAACGAAAGCGCCCCTCCCGACGCGCATCTGGCGGCCCAGGCGGCTGCGCGGCAGAAGCCGCCGAAGCGTCGCTTCTGCCGCGCAGGTTCCCGAGCCTGCTGCTGCCGATCTGGCTGCTGCTGACCCTGCTGTGGCCGTCGCCGGGTGCTCTGGCGTCAACGCCGGTCCTGACGCTGGACGCATCGGCGAGCCGCTTCGACGCCTGGGACGCGGTCCGCGTATTGATGGACCCGACGCATACGCTGGCGCTCGACGACGTCATCACGCGCCGCGATGAATTCGCGGTACCCGCCGTGCCGCGCGCCAACTTCGGGCCGAACCCGCAGACGATCTGGCTGCGCGTGCCGGTCCGCGCCGCCATCGATGATCGCTGGATCGTCGAACTCGACTATGCGCCGATCAACCGGATCGAGGCCTGGGTCGTCATGAGCGGGAAAGTGATCGCGCATGCGTTGATGGGCAGCGACATCCCGGCGGCGGAGCGCCCGATCCGATCTCGTTCGCACGTGTTCGCGGTGGATCTGGCGCCCGGGGAACTCCACGAGATCTACCTGCGCATCAATAGCGCCACGACGGTCGCCACGCCGATCCGGTTGCACCGCGAGGCCGGGTTCGTCAACTATGAATCGCTACGGATCCTGCTGCTGGGCTTGATGTTCGGCACCACGTCGCTGTTGATCGCGATGACGCTGGTCAACGGCTTCAGCATGCGCGATCCGGCCTTCTTCCACTATGGCGTGATGCTGGTCGGCGTCACGACGTTCTTCATCGCGTTCTCGGGACTCGGACACCAGTTCCTGTGGTCGACGCAAGCCGGCCACCTGGAAAAGATCAGCCCGATCGGCGCGCTGATCGCGCTGACCGGCCTGAGCCGGTTCGTGATCTCGGCGCTCGACATGCGCCAGCGCAGTCCCCGGATGGCGCGCTGCCTGGCGGTGACCGGGTGGTGCGCACTCGTCGCGATGCTGGGTGCCGTCATCGGCCTGCTCGACTATCGCCAGGTGTCGACCGCGGCGACGATCCTCGGACCGATCGAGATCGCGCTGGCGCTGACCGAGTCGATCCGGCAGGCACGCGCCGGCAGCCGGATGGCGGTCTACATGACGATCGGCTGGGGCGCCTACGCGATCGGATCCGGGTCGTTCGCGCTGCTGCTGCGCGGGCTCATGCCCGCCGGCCTCGTGACGCAGAACCTGTTCCCGTTCTCGAGCGTGATCGAGATGCTGGCGTGGATGCGCGTGCTGTCGATCCGGATCGAGGTGCTGCGCCAGAACGCCGAGCGGGTCGCGGCCGAGAAGCAGGCGCTGTACGCGCTCGCGCATACCGACGTGCTGACCGGCGCGCTGAACCGCCGCGGCCTGGTCGCCGCGATCGAGACCGCGCTCGCCTGCGACCGGCCCGCCTTCGCCGTCTACCTGCTCGACCTCGACGGCTTCAAGGCGGTCAACGACCGGCTGGGCCACGAGGCCGGCGACGAAACGCTGGTCCACGTCAGCCGCGTGCTGCGCGAGGTGCTGCGCGACGACGACATCGTCGCGAGGCTGGGCGGCGACGAGTTCGTCGTGCTCGCGGTCAATGTCCGGGACCACGCGACGGCCGAAGCGATCGGCCGCAAGATGCTCGACCTGATCCGCCAGCCGTTCGCGCTGTCGGATCGCCGGATCGCGAACGTCGGCGCGACGATCGGCTTCGCGCTGGCGCCTCATGACGGGGTCCGCCCCGATACGCTGCTGCGCGCGGCCGACGCCGCGATGTACGCGGGCAAGCGCGCGGGCCGGCAATGTGTCCGGCGCGCCAATGACGACGTCTCGGAGGCCGTGCACTAGCGATCGATGATGATCGCCCGGAAGTCGTTGACGTTGGTCAGCGTCGGCCCTGTGACGACCGAGTCGCCGAGCGCCTGGAAGAAGCCGTGTCCATCATTGGCATCCAGGCGCGCGCGGGGATTGATGCCTTGCGCCCACGCGCGCGCGATCGTGTCCGGCCGCATCACCGCACCGGCGATCTCCTCGACGCCATCGACGCCGTCGGTATCGCCGGCGATCGCACGCACGCCCGGCAGTCCATCGAGCGCGATGGCCAGCGACAGCAGGAACTCGACGTTGCGCCCGCCCCGGCCGCCCTCGTCCGCGCCGTCTTCACCACGCGTGCCACCCTCGTCGACACCCGCGCTCGCGATCGCACCCGCGCGCTTCAGCGTCACCGTCGTCTCGCCGCCGGACAGCAGCACGCACGGTGGCGCGAACGGTTGATCGCGGCGCGCCACCTGCCGCGCGATGCCGGCCATCGTCGTGCCGAGGTCGCGCGCCTCGCCTTCGAGGCTGTCGCCCAGGATGTACGCCGGCAGCCCCGCGTCGCGCGCGACGGCGGCCGCCGCTTCGAGCGCGATCTGCGGCGCGGCGATGATCCGCGTCTCGCTCGCGGGCAGGCGCGGATCACCAGGCTTGATGCTCTCGGAATCATCGCGGCGCAGCCAGCCGGCGACCGCCGCCGGCACGGCGATCCGGTAGCGCGCGATGATCGCCCGCGCTTCGTCGCGGGTCGTCGGGTCGGCCACCGTCGGACCCGACGCGATGTCGATCGGATCATCGCCCGGCACGTCGGAGATCAGCAGCGTCACCAGCCTGGCCGGCGCGCACCGCACCGCGAGGCGGCCGCCCTTGACCGCCGACAGATGGCGACGCACGCAGTTCATCTCGCGGATCGTCGCGCCGCTGGCCAGCAAGGCCTTGTTGACCGCCTGCTTGTCGGCCAGCGTCAGGCCCGGCGCGGGTGCGGCCAGCAGTGACGAGCCCCCGCCCGAGACCAGCGCGATGACGAGATCGTCGGGCGTCAATCCGCTGACCGCGCCGGCCAGTCGCCGCGCGGCCTGCTCGCTGCCGGCATCGGGCACCGGATGCGCGGCCGACAGGATCTCGATGCGTTCGCACGGCACCTCGTAGCCGTAGCGCGTGACGACGACGCCTTCGAGCGGCCCAGGCCAGTTCGCTTCGAGCGCCAGCGCCATCGCCGCCGACGCCTTGCCGGCTCCGATGACGATCGTGCGTCCGCGCGGCGGTGCCGGCAGGTGCGGCGGCAGGCAGCGCGATGGCTGGGCGGCGGCGATCGCCGCGTCGAACATCCGCCGCAGCAGCGCGTCTCGATCAGTGTGCATCCCCGCATGGTACCGGCTGGCCCCGGCATCCGGCATCCGGCATCCGGCATCCGGCATCCGGCATCCGGCATCCGGCATCGGGCATCGGGCATCGGGCATCGGGCATCGGGCATCGGGCATCGGGCATCGGGCATCGGGCGCTTATCATGGCGGCATGCGGTGCCTCCCCTCACGTACGCGCGTGCCGGTCCGATGAGCGATCGGGCGCAACAGCGCGCGACACGGATCATCTTCTTCGCGGCCGGCCTGGCCATCGCGGCCTGGGCGCCGCTGGTGCCGTTCGCCAAGGCGCGCACGCAATTGGACGACGCGGGCCTGGGCTTGCTGCTGCTGTGCCTGGGCGCCGGATCGCTGCTGGCGATGCCGTTGGCCGGCGCCTGGGCCGCCCGCAGCGGCTGTCGCCGCGTGCTGCGGATCACCGCGCCGATCGTGTTCGCGATGCTGCCGCTGCTGGCCTCGGTCGACGCGCCGCTGGCGCTGGGCCTGTCGCTGTTCGTGTTCGGCGCATCGATCGGCGCGCTCGACTGCACGATGACCCTGATGGCCGTGCAGGTCGAACGGCAGGCCGGCACGCCGATGCTCGCCGGCATCCACGCGTGGTACAGCGTCGGCGGACTGGCGGGCGCCGCCGCCACGACACTGCTGCTCAGCGCGGGACTGCCGCCGCTCACCGTGACCCTGGCCGTCGTCGTCGCGCTGCTGGTCCTGTACGCGTTCGCCGCGCCGCATTGGCGCGACGAGCGCGCGCCGCGCGACGGACCGGCCTTCGCACTGCCGCGCGGCATCGTCTGGCTGATCGGCATCGCGTGCCTGATCAGCTTCCTGGCCGAAGGCGCGATGCTGGACTGGAGCGCCGTGCTGCTGGTCGAGGACAAGGGCATGGCGACGCGCCACGCCGGCGCGGGCTTCGCGCTGTTCTCGGTCGCGATGACGGCCGTGCGCCTCGGCGGCGACGCGCTGATCCGGCGCTGGGGCCTGGCCCGCAACGTGATCGCCGGCGCGATCGTCGCGAGCGCCGGCCTACTGCTGACCGCGTTCTCACCCAGCGCCCTCGGCGCGGCCGCCGGCTGTGCGATCGTCGGCGCGGGTGCCGCGAACATCGTCCCGGCGCTGTTCTCTCTGGCCGGACGGCAGACGGCGATGCCCGACAGCGTCGCGATTCCGGCGGTCTCCACGCTCGGCTACGCCGGCATCCTCGCCGGCCCGGCGCTGATCGGCTTCATCGCGCACGCCAGCAGCCTGCCGATGGCGCTGGCGAGCGTGGCGATCGCGTTGGCCGGGGTGGCGCTGCTGGCACGGCGGCTGCCGCACTGATGTCCACGCCGTAGGCGGGCCGGCCCCGGTGGTAGCATCGGCGAGCTTGCCGACGATGCCCATGGAAACGAGGAGACCCCGATGGCCAATCAGTTCTGCCAGATCACCCGCGATGGACACCTGACGATCTTCACGCTCAATCGCCCCAAGGTGATGAACGCGTTGCACTCGCCCGCGCACTTCGAACTATCGAAGGCGTTCGACGATTTCGCCGCCGACCCCGAGCAATGGGTCGGCATCGTCACCGGCGCCGGAGACAAGGCGTTCTCCGCCGGCAATGACTTGAAGCACCAGGCGTCGGGCGGCGTCATGGACCGGCCGCCCACGGGCTTCGCGGGCCTGTCGCACCGCTTCGACCTGAACAAGCCGCTGATCGCGGCCGTCAATGGCGTCGCGATGGGCGGCGGCTTCGAGATCGCGCTGGCCTGCGACCTGATCATCGCGTCGGACCGCGCCGTGTTCGCGCTGCCCGAGCCAAACGTGGGCCTGGCCGCGCTGGCCGGCGGGCTGCATCGGCTGCCGCGCGCGATCGGCCTGAAGCGGGCCATGGGCATGATCCTGACCGCGCGCCGCGTGACGCCGCAGGAAGGCATCGAGCTGGGCTTCGTCAACGAAGTGGTGCCGCACGCGGAACTGATGGACGCCGCGCGCCGCTGGGCCGGGCAGATCCTGGCGTGCAGCCCGATGTCGATCCGCGCGTCCAAGCAGGCGGTGATGCGCGGCCTCGACGAAACCGTCGAGATGGCGCTGCGCCATCAGCTCGAATACCCGGCGGTATCGGCGATGCGCGCGTCGGAGGACTTCATCGAAGGCCCGCTCGCGTTCTCGCAGAAGCGCAAGCCGAACTGGAAAGGCCGCTAAGGCCTGTCCGCACTAAGGCCTGTTCGCGCTAGGATCCGTTCGCACCAAGGACTTTTCACGCTAAGGGCTGCTCACGCCAAGGGCTGTCGACACCAGGCGACCGGGCGTCGGCAAACCGGCTTCACGCCAATGACGCCAGCACCGCCTTGACGTCCTCGCGTCCTTGCTCGGACAGGGGCGCCTGCGGCGCGAGCGGATCGCCCACCGCATAGCCCTGCAGCTGCAGCCCGCCCTTGACGCAGGCCGCCAGGTTGTACTTGGCGAACACCTGGTTGATCCGCCACAGCCGCCGCTGCAAGGCCATCGCCTCGGTCCACTTGCCGGCGCGGCACAGGTCGTAGAGTTCGACGCTCTGTTTCGGCACGAGGCAGGCCGGACCGGCCATCCAGCCGACGCCGCCGATCATCATCACCGCGGTCGGGATATGGGCCGACGCCGCGAACACCTGCATCCGCCCCTCGACCTTCTCGATGATCGTCAACAGGCGGCCGGTGTTGAACGAAGCGTCCTTGATGTAGCGGATGTTCGGGATCCGGCTCAGCCGGTCGATGACCGGCAGCGTCAGGTCCGAACGCTGGAAATTCGGATTGGTGTAAAGCGTGACCGGCACCGACACCGCATCGGCGATCGCCTTGAAGTACTGGTAGACGCCTTCATCGTCGACCGGGAAATAGGCCTCGAGAATCGCGAGGATCCCGTCGGCGCCGAGCTTCTCGTAAGCCCGCGCTTGTGCGACGGCATCGGCCGTCGTGCACGACGCGACGCCCGGAATGACCGGCACCTGTCCGGCGGACGCCTGCACGACGGTCTCGACCACCGCGAGCCGCTGCTCGGCGGTCAGGTACGCGAATTCGCCGGTCGAGCCCAGCGGACTCAGGCCATGCACGCCCTGGCGGATCAGGTCGCGACAAAGCCGCGCCAGCACGGGGCTCAGAACGCGGCCCGTCCTGGGATGGACCGGAGACACGAGATAAGGGATGACGCCGGCCAGTTCCACGGCGCCGGCTGCTTTGCGGGGGTTGCTCGTCTTGCGTGAGGTGCTCACTGTCTTCCTACCTGAGAATGGCCGCACGACCGGACACGGGGTGGGCAGGGTAGCTATCATTGACCGCCGGTTCGGTCATCCCGAACGGCCGATTCTAGAACGGAAACCGACGCTGCCGAAGCGAACGGACGCTCGATCAAAATCTCTGTCGAATAGGGTCCGCACCATGACCATGACACGCTCCGCATCGCCCCGAATCACGCGCCGCCTCCTCCTCGGCGCACTGACCATCGCCTGCCTCGGCGCATCGCTGCCGACGGTCGCCGCGAGCTGGCCCGAACGTCCGGTACGGGTCGTGGTCGCCTTCGCGCCGGGCGGCATCGCCGACCAGGCGGCGCGCGCGGTGGCCGATGCCCTCGGTAGCGCGCTGGGGCAGCCGGTGGTGGTCGAGAACCGCGGCGGCGCGGGCGGCAACATCGGAGCCGCGACCGTGGCCCAGGCCGTGCCCGACGGCTATACGGTCCTGATCACGACCACGTCGATCGCGGTCAACCCGGCCCTCTACGCGAACCCCGGCTACGATCTCGCGAAGGATCTGGTGCCGGTCACGGAAATCGCCAGCAGTGCCAACGCCATCGCCGCCTATCCCGGCTATGGGGTGAAGACGCTGCCCGAGGCCATCGCGAAAGCGCGCGGCAACAAGGCGAGCTTCGGTTCGCCCGGCAACGGATCGACCTCGCACCTGACGGGCGAATACGTGTTCAACAGCGTCTCGCACGCGGACGTTCACCACGTGCCGTATCGCGGCGGCGCGCTCGCGGTGGCCGATACGCTCGGCGGCCAGACGCCCTTCGTCGTCGTGCCGGTCTCGGTGGTCGCCCAGCACGTGAAGGCCGGCACGCTGGTCCCGCTCGCCGTCACCAGCGAGAAGCGCCATGCCGAATGGCCGACCGTGCCCACCGTCTCGGAATCCGGCTTTCCCGGCTACGTCGATGCGACATGGGTGGGCGCCTTCCTGCCTGCCGGCACGCCCGCCGCGATCGTCGCCGCGTTGAATGGAAAACTCGTCGAGACACTGGGCAAACCCGAGGTGAGAAACCGGCTCGCCACGGCGGGACTCGAGCCGCGAGGCAGTTCGTCCGCCGAATTCACGAAGTTCGTGCAGGACGAAGCCGCGCGCTGGAAGTCGGTGGTCCAGAAGACCGGCGTAAAAGCGGAATAGCTGGAACAGGCGCGCGGCGGCACGCTCCGGAAAGCTCAGCCGGCCGCCGCGTGCACGACGCCGTCGGCCAGCAGGCGCTCGATGTCGGCGGCCGAATAGCCGTGCGCGGCCAGCACCTCGCGCGTGTGCTGGCCCCGCATCGGCGACGTGCCGCGCGGCGAGCCGTTGTCGGGTTCGGCGACCCCGGGCACCGCGGCGACCGGCGCAGCGTCGGGAACGCCCGGCTGGTCGAGCCACTGGATCGTCCGCGTCGCCTTGACCTGCGGCTGCTCGATGAACTGCGCGTAGGTATTGATCCGCTCGTGCATCACCTGAGCGCGCGCCAGCGCGTCGTCCAGCGCGTCGCTGGTGTACGCCGTAAAGCGCGGCCGCAGGATCGCGTACAACGCGTCCTGATTCGCGAACCGATCGGCCGGCGTCGCGAAGCGCGGATCATCGGCCGCCTGCGGCACCTCGAGCAGCCCGCACAGCTTGCGGAAATCCCGGTCGCTGAACGCGACGATCTGCATCCATCCGTCGGCCGTCTGGAAGTTGCCCTGCGGCACGCCGCCGGGACGGATCGTGCCGCCCTCGAAGTGCGATTGCATCAGCCGGATCGACTGCAGCGCATTGGCCGACTGCATCAGGCTGATGTCCAGGAAATGGCCTTCGCCCGTCTCGCGGCGCGCATACAGCGCGGCCGACAACGCCTGGAACGCATAGAGCGCCGTCACCATGTCGACGACGATGACCGGCACCCGCATCGGCACGCCGTCCGCGCCGCGGTTCTCCATCATCAGTCCCGTATAGGCCTGCAGCACCGGATCCATCGCCGGACGCTCGGCCAACGGACCGGTCTGGCCGAATCCCGAGATCGACACGTAGACGATGCCCGGCCGGCGGGCGCTGACCGCCTCGTGGCCGAAGCCCAGGCGCTCGACGACGCCGGGCCGGAACCCTTCGATGAACACGTCCGCCTCGTCGATCAGCCGGCCGAGCACCTCGCGCCCGGCGTCGGTCTTCAGGTCCAGCGCCACGCTGCGCTTGCCCAGGTTGCCGATGATCGAGAACGCGGTATGGTCGCCATAGCGCGCTCCCAGCCCCCGCGACCAATCGCCGTCACCGGTGGTCTCGACCTTGATGACATCCGCGCCGTACTGCGCGAGCAGCATCGTGCAATAAGGGCCGGCGATGCCCTGGCTGAGGTCGACGACCTTCAGGCCGGCATAAGGCGTGGCATGGCTGAGCGAGGAATCTGGACGCATGATGGTGCTCGGTATGACGACGTTCGACGAATCGGCAACTTAGCACAGCCGCATCGCGCGAAGCCGCGCGTCGATACCGTGGAACCCCACCAATGGAACGCCCGTTTCGATAACATCGGGAAGACAACCCAGGAGACGACCGATGGCAGGTGTATTGGAGGAACGAGACGGGGCAGTGGGCATCCTGACGCTGGACGAGCCCGCGACGCTGAACGCGATGACGCCCGATCTGCTCGAAGGCTTGACGCGTGCGATCGGCAGGATGACGGACGACCCGTCGATCCGCGCGCTGATCCTGACCGGGGCGGGCCGCGGCTTCTGCTCGGGACAGAATCTGAAGGCCGCCGGCCTGTTCCAGGACGGCCTCGTCGATGGCGTGATGACCAGCTACTGGCCTGCGTTCAAGGCGCTGCGCGAATGCCGCGTCCCGGTCGTGGTCGCCGTCAACGGCGTCGCCGCGGGCGGCGGCTTCAGCCTGGCGATGGCCGGCGATTTCGTGCTGGCCGCCCGGTCGGCCTCGTTCATCCAGGTGTTCAGCCGGATCGGCCTGGTCCCCGACCTGGGGTCGACGTGGATGCTGCCCCGCCTGATCGGCCGCCAGCGCGCGTTGGAAATGATGATGCTGAACGAACCGTGCCCGGCCGAGCGGGCCAAGATGCTGGGCATCGTCCGCGACGTCTTCGATGACGGCGAGCTGATGGCGCAGGCCCGCGCGTTCGCGCAACGCCTGGCCGACGGGCCGACCCGCGCGCTGGTCGCCACGCGGCAACTGCTCGAGCAGGGCGAGCGTGCGACCTTCGACGAGCAGTTCCTGCGGGAGTTGCAGGTCCAGAGCGAGCTGCGTCAAGGACCCGATGCGCTGGAAGGCCGCGCCGCGTTCGTCCAGAAGCGCAAGGCGCGGTTCGTCGGGCGCTGAAAACCCCGCCAGCCAAGTCGATCGACGATATCCAGCGGCCGATCGAGGGCCTGTTCACGCCAGGATCGATCACGCATGCGGCTCGCCGCCGGTGGCCAGACGCTGCATGAACCACCAGTGATGCCCTTCGGGATCCACTGCGCGGTAGGACCGATCGATCCAATAGTCCTCGCCATGGTCCTGCGTCGAGGGCTCGTGACCGATGATCGCGCCGGCGGCCCTCGCGTGCGCGCAATGGGCGTCGACATCGTCGACGAACAGGCATAGCGCCTGGCTCACGGCGCCTCCGTTCGACCGCGGGCTGCGCCGCAGCATCGGCACGGCCGCCTCGTACCGGTCGTCGGCGCCGGTCTGGCCGACCATCACCAACGCATCTCCGTATTCGAGTTCCGAATGCTCGACGCGACCGCCCTCGCCTTCGACGAGCAGACGCACGCGAAAGCCGAAAGCACGGCACAGGAAGTCGATCGCCGACTTCGGATCATCGTAGAAGACGCCGCTGGACAGGCGCGGCCACCCCGCAGGAGTCGGCTTCATAATCCCTCCATCGAAAGTGATGGCGATGCCAGATGCATCGCCGGATGATCTTCATGATAGGAGAACCCATGTTCATTATCGATCCGCACGACGACATCGGCCCCGGGCCCATGCCGCGATGAGCGCCTCGATCCGATACATCGACGCAGGGACCGTGCTTCGGCTGCTTTCCCCGACGGACGCCGTGCAAGCGATCCGGCGCGCGCTGCAAGCCGGCTACCGTCCCGAGCACGATCACCGGAGAACCGCGAACCCGCTATCGCACGGCGAGTTCCTGCTGATGCCTTCCGAAGCGGGTGATGCCGCCGGCATCAAGGTGCTTACCGTGGCGCCCGGCAATCCCGCACGCGGCCTGCCGCGCATTCAGGGCGTCTACGTGCTGCTCGACGCCCGGACCCTGGCGCCCCGCTATCTGATCGATGGGCCCTCGCTGACGGAACTGCGCACCGCCGCCGTCTCGCTGGCCGCAGTGAAGGACGCGCTCGCCGGCGACTCGCCGCTCGACGTCGCCGTGTTCGGGACCGGGCCGCAAGGGTTGGCGCATGTTCGGACACTGCATGAGGTGCTCGAAGGCACGCGGGCGGTCCGTTCGGTCACGGCGCTCGTGCGCGGAACGCGTGCCGTCGCGTCGGGCGGGTATTTCACTCATGTCGCGCGAATCGGCAGTACCGAAGCCGGTGCGGCCCTTGCGGCCGCGGGGCTGATCATTTGCGCGACCACGGCCAGGACCCCGCTCTTCGATGGCAGTGTCGTGCGCGACGATGCCATCGTCATCGCGGTCGGGTCGCACGAGCCGGATGCCCGCGAGCTGCCGTCATCGCTGATGGGAAGGGCCGACGTCATCGTCGAGGATCTCGCTGCGGCCCTGCGCGAATGCGGCGACGTCATCATGGCGATCGACGACGGCAGCCTGAGCCGGGACCGCCTGCTTCTGATGGCCGATATCGTCAGCGGCAGCGGATCGCCGCACGGCGACCGGCCGATCGTCTTCAAGAGCGCCGGCATGCCCTGGGAGGATCTGGTGATCGCCGCAGCGGTCGCCGATGCCCACGACAGGCAGTCGCCTTAGCGCGGATCCGTCCCCATCGAGGCCGGCGCGTGCGCGGCCTGCCGGCAGCCCTGCCGAAGACGCATCAGCCGTCCTTCGACGGCTCGACGATCGCGCCGTGCTGGATCAGCAGCTCGCGCAGCACCGATCGATGGCAGCGGTTCTCGTCTTCGCAATAGCAGCCGACCGAGAAGTTGGTGTGCCGGGATAGCGCCGCCAGCACGTCGAGCGTGCGAGCGATCGCCGGCACGGCCATCTCGGATCGGTAATGGCGCCTGAACGCCTCCCACTGCGCATCGGTCTGCGCGTGCTGGGCGAGCTTGACTGTTTCGGGGGCCGGAGACAGTTCCGGATACCAGACGTCGTACCAGTTGCCCGATGCGAATTCCGTCTTGGGCACTCCGCGCGGTGGCCGGCGCACGGTGCCGATCCGCGTTCCTTCGTCCGGCAGTCTGGCCGTCCCGAGTCGCACGACGCGCACGACCATGATGTCACGCCCTCCTCGACGCGAATCCCTGCCATGGATCCCTGTACACGAAACCGTTCATCTGCTCGTCCGCCGGCCCGCTCATCCGACCTCGCCCGCTGAAACCGCTAAGCCGGGATCTTGACCGGCAGCGACGTATAGCCATGGATGAAGCACGAGTTGGTCCGCTCCGGCTCGCCGACGACCTCGACCACCGGATGGCGCTTGAGCAGTTCTTCCCACAGGATCGACAACTGCAATTCGGCCAGGCGGTTGCCCACGCAGCGATGGATGCCGAAGCCGAACGACAGATGCTGCCGGGCGCGCGGCCGGTCGATGATGAAGGCATCCGGGTTTTCGATCGCGGTCTCGTCGCGATTGCCCGAGATGTACCACATGATGACCTTGTCGCCCTTGCGGATCTGCTGGCCGTTGAACTCGATGTCCTCGACCGCCGTGCGGCGCATGTGCGCCAGCGGCGTCTGGTACCGGATGATCTCGGACACCGCGCTCGGAATCAGCTTCGGGTTGTCGCGCAGCTTCTGGTATTCGCCGGGGTTCCGGTTCATGAACAGCAGGCCGCCGGTGATCGAGTTGCGCGTCGTGTCGTTGCCACCGACGATCAACAGGATCAGGTTGCCCAGGAACTCATGCGGCTGCATGGAGCGCGTCGCCGGCGAATGCGCGAGCATCGAGATCAGGTCGTTCTTCGGCGGTGCGTTGACGCGCTCGTTCCACAGCCGCGTGAAGTACTGCAGGCACTTCATCAGCTCCTGCTCGCGGCGCTCCCAACCGGCCGCGTCATTGACATCCAGCGGCGGCGTCACGGCCACGTCGGACCAATACGTCAGCAGCTTGCGGTCCTCGAACGGAAAGTCGAACAGCGTGGCCAGCATCTGCGCGGTCAACGCGATCGAGACCTTGTCGACCCAGTCGAAGGTCTCGCCGACCGGCAATTCTTCGATGATCGTTATCACCCGTTGGCGGATCAGGCCTTCCAGGTGCGCGAGATTACCGGGCGCGACGATCGGGCTGACGGTCTTGCGCTGTTCATCGTGCTTGGGCGGATCCATCGCGATGAACATCGGCTTGCGCATCTGCTGCGGCGCATCAGTCAGCGTGATCCCGCCCAGGCTGGACTCGGACGAGAACACGCGGTGGTTGGTGTCGACCGCCATGATGTCCTGGAAGCGCGTGATCGACCAGAACGAGCCCTGCATGCCGTCCTTGCGGTAATGGACGGGCGCTTCGCGGCGCAGCCGGGCCAGGTACGGCCATACGGTATCGCTGCGGAACAGCTCGGGATTGGACAAGTCGATCTGGTCGAGCGGTATCGCTGCCGCGCGCAGACGCGCCTGCTCCATCACGCTGTGATCCATCGGAGTCCCCTTGTCGAGTTCTATTTCGTTGACGATCGCCAGCGTGGCAACGGCGATCGCTGCCACAGTGGCAAGAGCCAGTGTTTCATGCCCCCGGAGCGCTGGCAATCCCGGGCGCCCCGGGACGCGGACGGCTATGCTTGCGTCGCGCCCCAAGAAGATCAGGAGACTCCGATGACCGCAGCCTGGCAGGCCCGCGCCGGCACGCCGTTCGAAATCAGCAAACATCCGGTGCGCGCGCGCCGGGGCATGGTCGTCACCAATCATCCGCTGGCGTCGGCCGCCGGCGCGCAGATGCTGGCCGCCGGCGGCAACGCCGTCGATGCGGCCGTCGCGTCGCTGTTCGCGTTGTCGGTGGTCGAACCGATGATGGTCGGCCTGCTCGGCGGCGGCTTCGCTCACCTGCGCTTGCCCGATGGCCGGCACGAAGTACTGGAAGGCCAGTGCCGCTGCCCGTCGGGCGTCGGCGAGACGACGTTCACGCCCGCCCCCGACGCGCCGCCCGGCTCGCTCGATACCATCGGCCGGCGCAATGCCGTCGGCCGCACGGCGGTAGCGGTGCCGGGCAACCTCGCGGCCTGGTGCCAGTTGCTGGAGCGGCACGGCCGGCTGCCGCTGGCCGACGTGGCCGCCCCGGCGATCGCGCACGCGCGGCGCGGGTTCGCGGCCACCGCGTACCTCGCCGATTGCGTGGCCGAGTGCGCGGAGGACCTGGCGCGCGATCCG
>JAKPAM010000044.1 GCA_029779435.1 Pseudomonadota bacterium
CGGATCGAGCAGCTCCGGCAACGACAGCGTCGCGGGCGACGTCGCCGCGAAGCGCCGATACGTGCGGCCATAGATCGGTGTGTCGATCCGCAGCCGATCGCGGACCGCCTGCGTCGTGCCGGCGATCTTCCATCCGAGCGGCGCCCAGCCGAGTCGACGCGCGACTTCCCGATTGACGTCGTAGCCGGCCTCCGGCGTGGGAGGGACCAGCGACGCCGGCAGGTGGGCGATCTGGCGAGCATCGCGACGCGCGTCCGCCAGTCGTTCGGCCAGCGCTCGCATCGCTTGCGGGTCGTGATCGTGATCGTGATCGTGATCGAGGTGGGGCCGGGCAGGGTCCATCGGGGCTCTCCGAAGCAGTCGGTATCGGGACGATGACGGTTTCGGGTACAGCGTACCGCGCGCCGCGTTCGGACGGTGCGCGGTGCCGTCCTACGGCCGCCGCCCGGTTCGACCGACAGGCACCGGACGCGGTGCCGGACACGATGGGTCTGATCCACGAACCCATGAACGAACGCGCGCGCCCGGGTCCTGTCCGGGGTTCCGGTGCCGATCGCGCGTCGCCGGCTCACAGGAGGTCGACTCGATATGGCTCCCACACCCCGTCGCGCGTCGTCGCGCACTGCTTCCACCGCCGCCGCGCGATCGACGACGGCCGGCCCGGCTCGTAAAGCGCGCAACGCCGGGCGCGATGGCGGCGCCGATCCGCTCGTCCGCCGCGACCAGGCCGTGCAGGCGATGGCGGCCGCCCGCCCGCACAACGAATTGAAGCCGCATGAGATCGGCCACGAGGCCGCGCTCGCTCCGGTGGCCGGGCAGGCGCTTCCCGCGCCGGACCGATCGGCGCTGGCCAGCACGGTGAGCGAATCGCGGCACGGCGATCAGACCGGCGGCAAGACCGGCGCCGGCGCGCGCGATGGCGTCAATGCGACGATCGGCTCGCTCGATCGCGTGCGCACCGACGCCACCGGCCAGCCGCTGACGACGAACCAGGGCGTGCCGGTCGCCGACAACCAGAACTCGTTGAAGGCAGGGCTGCGCGGCCCGACGCTGCTCGAAGACTTCATCCTGCGCGAGAAGATCACGCACTTCGACCACGAGCGGATTCCGGAGCGCGTGGTCCACGCGCGCGGATCGGGCGCACACGGTTATTTCGAGGCGTATGAATCGCTGGCCGACTACACGGTCGCGGCGCCGTTCGCCGAGAAGGGTAAGCGCACGCCGGTGTTCGTGCGCTTCTCGACGGTGGCGGGGGAACGGGGCTCGCTCGACACCGCGCGCGACGTGCGCGGCTTCGCGATCAAGTTCTACACCGACCAGGGCAACTGGGATCTGGTCGGCAACAACATGCCGGTGTTCTTCATCCAGGACGCGATCAAGTTTCCGGACCTGGTCCATGCGGTGAAGCCCGAGCCGCACCACGGCATGCCGCAGGCCGCGTCGGCGCACGACACGTTCTGGGACTTCATCTCGCTGATGCCCGAGTCCACGCACATGATGATGTGGGTGATGTCGGATCGGGCGATCCCGCGCAGCTACCGGATGATGCAGGGCTTCGGCGTGCACACGTTCCGCCTGGTCGATGCGCAGGGACGTTCGCACTTCGTCAAGTTCCACTTCAAGCCGCTGCTGGGCACGCACTCGCTGGTCTGGGACGAGGCGGTCAAGCTGGGCGGCGCCGATCCCGACTATCACCGCCGCGACCTGTGGGAGGCGATCGAGGCCGGCGCTTACCCCGAGTGGGAAATGGGCATGCAGATCTTCACCGAAGCGCAGGCCGACGCGTTCTCGTTCGACGTGCTCGACGCGACGAAGATCATTCCCGAGGAACTCGTGCCGGTACGGCCGGTCGGGCGGCTCGTGCTCGACCGCAATCCCGACAATTTCTTCGCCGAGACCGAGCAGGTCGCGTTCTGCGCCGCCCACCTGATTCCGGGCCTGGATTTCTCGAACGATCCGCTGCTGGCCGGCCGGATCCATTCGTACGCGGATACGCAGATCTCGCGGCTGGGCGGACCGAATTTTCACGAGCTGCCGATCAATGCGCCGCTGGCGCCGGTGGCCAACAACCAGCGCGACGGCATGCACCGGCAGGCGATTGCTCGGGGGCGCGTTGCGTACGAGCCCAATTCGCTGGGAGGCGGTTGTCCGTTCCAGGCCGGCGCGGGGCGTGGATTCGTGTCGTACGCGCAACCGGAAGGCGGCGACAAGGTGCGCGGCAAGCCCGAGCGGTTCGCCGACCACTACACGCAGGCGACGCTGTTCTACGAGAGCCAGACGCCGGTCGAACAGGCGCACATCGTCGCCGGCTTCCGCTTCGAGCTGAGCAAGGTCACCGTGCCGGCGATCCGCGAACGGATGGTGGCGTCGCTGGTCAACGTGTCGGCCGACCTGGCCGGCCGCGTCGCGCGGGGCTTGGGCATCGAGGTGCCGCCCCCGTTGCCGCGTGTGCTGCCCGACCAGCCGCCACCGGAGGTCCGGCGCTCGGACGCGCTGTCGCTGACGGCTTTGCCCGGCGATGGCGGCATCAGGACCCGCAAGGTCGCGATCCTGGTGGCCGAAGGCGTCGACGCCGCGGGTGTCGAGCGGATCATGCAGGTGTTGCTCGCGAAGGGCGCCGTGCCATGGCCGATCGGGCCGTCGCTCGGGGCCGTCGCGGGGGAAGCCCAGGGCCAGCCGATCGAGTGCGCCGGTTCGCTGGAGAACTCGCCGTCCGTGCTGTTCGATGGTGTGATCGTCCCCGACGGCGCGGCAGCAGCGCAGGCGTTGGCGCGGCTGGGACAGGTCGGTGAGTTCCTGGTCAATCAGTATCGCCACGGCAAGACGATGATGGCGGTCGGCGCCGCGGCGGGCGTGCTCGGTGCCGCGCTCGTTTCCGAATCGCTGCCCGATGGCGATGATGATCCCGGCATCGTGCTGTGCGAGGCCGGCCAACTGGCACAGGGACTCGAACGCTTCATCGCGGCATTGGGCCGGCATCGCCATTTCGAGCGCGAGACCGATCCGCCCAGGGTCTGACGCGCGTGCCCGTACCGGGCATCAGGTCCGATCCGCCAGGCACGGCGCCAGGACATCGGCCATCCATGCGCTGAACGCCTGCACGCGGCGCGACAGATGCCGCCGGTGCGGATAGACGATCTGCACCGGCATCGGCGGCACCGGCCAATCGCCCAGCACCGCGACCAGTTCACCGGCGTCCAGATGCTCGCGCACGTCGAACGCGGGGATCTGGATCAACCCGAGGCCGGCCAGGCAGCAGGCGATGTAGGTCTCGGCATTATTGGCCGAGACCTGGGCCCGCATCGGGAGGCTGCGGACCTGGCCGTCTTCCACCCATTCCCACGCGGCGATCCTGCCGGTGGACGGTGACGCGTAGTTGACGGCGAGGTGGCGCGGAAGGTCGGCCGGGCTCCGAGGCACGCCATGGCGCGCGAGGTAAGCGGGGCTCGCGCAGTGGATGAGCCGAAACGAACCCAGTGGCCGCGCCACCAGGCTGCTGGCTTGCAGGTCGCCCACGCGCAGCGCGCAGTCGATGCCTTCGTGCACCAGATCGATCGCGCGATCGCTGGAGCCGAGATCCAGCTCGATGCCGGGGTGCCGAGCGAAGAACGCCGGCAGCGCCGGTGCGACCAGCCGGCGGGCGACCCGGCTGGGCAGGTCGGCGCGCAGGCGGCCGCGCACGGCCTGGGCCTGCGGGCGGAACTGCTGCTCCAGTTCTTCGCTGTCCGCCACCAGCGCGATGGCGCGCTCGAGCAGCGCCTCGCCGTCCTGCGTGAGGCTCACGCGCCGGGTCGTCCGGTTGAGCAGCCGCGTGCCCAGCCGGGCCTCCAGTTTCTGGATCGCCAACGACACGGTCGGCCGGGGTAGCCCGAGCTGGTTGGCGGCGGCGCTGAAACCGCCGCTTTGCGCGACGCGCAGAAAGATTCGGTATTGATCGATGCGATCCATGGCGCGGCCGGCGGGCGACGAGAGGGACGAGAGGGACGAGAGGGACGAGAGCGACGAGAGCGACGAGAGCGACGAGAGCGACGAGAGCGACGAGAGCGACGAGAGCGACGACGCCAGAGGGGCGGATCTTGCGAATGAATTGGTAGTGAATTATGGATTATGTTGCTACGAATAGCGTGTTTATTTTCAACCTATCTCCCATTAGAGTCGAAACCTCTCATTCGTCACTGGAGTCTCTCCCCATGTCCCAGCACAGCATCCAAGGCAAGGTCGCCCTCATCGCAGGCGGCGCCAAGAACCTGGGCGCCCTGATCGCCCGCGATCTGGCGGCGCACGGCGCCAAGGCGGTCGCCATTCACTACAACAGCGCCGCGTCGCGGGCCGACGCCGAAGCGACCGTGGCCGCGATCAAGCAGGCCGGCGCCGACGCCGTCGCGCTGCAAGGCGATCTGACGACCGCCGCCGCGGTCGAGAAGCTGTTCGCCGACGCCGTCGCGGCCGTCGGACGCCCGGACATCGCGATCAACACGGTCGGCAAGGTGCTGAAGAAGCCGATGCTGGAGATCAGCGAAGCCGAGTACGACGAGATGGCCGCCGTCAACGGCAAGTCGGCGTTCTTCTTCCTGAAGGAAGCCGGCAAGCACGTCAACGACCACGGCAAGATCTGCACGCTGGTGACGTCGCTGCTGGGCGCGTTCACGCCGTTCTATGCCAGCTACGCCGGCACCAAGGCCCCGGTCGAGCATTTCACCCGCGCCGCCGCCAAGGAATTCGGCGGTCGCGGCATCTCGGTGACGGCGATCGGCCCGGGTCCGATGGATACGCCGTTCTTCTACGGGCAGGAGGGCACCGACGCGGTCGCTTACCACAAGACCGCCGCGGCGCTGTCGCCGTTCTCGAAGACCGGCCTGACCGACATCGAGGACGTGGTGCCCTTCATCCGCCACCTGGTCAGCGACGGCTGGTGGATCACGGGCCAGACGATCCTGATCAACGGCGGCTATACGACCAAGTAGCCATCGAAGCGACGGTGTCCGTCAGGGCGGCCGGGTGGGCGGCACGATCGGGTGCCCCGATGGGGAGCCCTTCGACTGGTGCCCTTTGAGTCGTACCCCTCGACTCGTACCCCGTGGCTCGTACCCGTGGCTTGTACCCCTTGATTCCGTACTCCTCGTCCGGTCGCTTCAACGTGCCGGATGGTGCCGCACGTCGCGCAGCGTGTCGTCGAGCGTCGGAAAGCGCAGCCGATAGCGCAGCTCGGCGGCCAGACGCCGGTTCGACAGGCGGCGGCTTTCGCGCATGAACGACAGGTGGGCCGGGCTGACCACCTCGGCGATGCGCTCGCGCGACAGCCGCGGCGGCCGGGGCAGCCCCAGCGCGTCGGCGACCCGGTCGAAGTACTCGCCCATCTTCAGCTCGTTGTCGTCGACCGCGTGGTAGACGCGGTTGGCCCGGCCCCGCCATAGCGCCTGCTGGCACAGGCCGGCCAGGTCGTCGACGTGGATGTGGTTGGTGAAGACGTCGTCCTCGGGCGTCAGCGCCGGCACGCCGCGCAGCAGCCGGTCGCGGGGCAGCCGGTCGGTCGCGTACAGGCCGGGCGCCCGCAGGATCGACAGCCGCGCGCCATGGCGTCGCGCCGCGTGACGCCACAGCCGCTCGGCGGCCAACCGCCGGACGCCCCGCGGCGTCTCGGGCGACGGCGGACGCGTTTCGTCGAAGCGGGCACCTCCCGCATCGCCATAGACGCCGGTCGTGCTGACGAAGATCCAGCGCGGCGGCGGAAGCTTGCGGTGGACATCCCGGCGCGCGCGCGGCGGCCGGGTCAGTCGGGCGATGAGCGTCCGGCTGCGCGGGTCGCCTTTGCCGGAAGACGGCGGCGGCGCCAGGTCGATGACCCAGCGCGCGAGCCCCTGCAACCGGCGGACCGACGCGCGCGCATCCAGGTCCACGGCCAGCGGCACCGCGCCCAGCGCGCGCAGCGCCTGCCGGCGGGAATCGTCGCGCGTCGCGCCGACGAGGCCGATCCGTCCGCGCAGGCGGTCATGCAGCGATCGGGCGATGCGCAGGCCCGTGTCGCCGCATCCGATGATCAGCAGGCGGGGGCGCCGGAAGCGGGCGGGCAGTGCCCGGCGAGGGCTGGGGCGAGGCGTCGGGGGATAATAGAGAGACATCCTCCTATTGGACCAGATTCGCCCACTCATGCGCTTCACCGTCACCGTCCAGCCCAGCGGCAAACAGTTCGACGCCGACATCGAGCAGACCGTCCTCGAATCGGCCCTCCAGCAATCGGTCGTGCTGCCTTACGGCTGCAAGACCGGCGCCTGCGGTTCGTGCAAGAGCCGGATCGTGTCGGGCGACATCGAGCAGGGGCCGCATTCGGCCAGCGCGTTGCGTCCCGAGGACGCGGCCGATGGCTACGCGCTGCTGTGCTGCGCGTATCCGAAATCCGATCTGGTGATCGAGGCGCGCGTCGTGATGGCCGGCGACATCCAGGTCCGCAAGATGCCCTGCCGGATCGCATCGCTGCACCGCGCGGCACCCGATGTCGTCATCATGACGCTGCAACTGCCGGCCAACGAGACGCTGCGCTATCTGGCCGGGCAGTACCTGGAGTTCGTGCTGCGGGACGGCACGCGGCGCAGCTACTCGATGGCCGGCGCGCCCGGCCGGGCGCAGCAGGTCGAGCTGCACATCCGGCACCTGCCCGGCGGGCGGTTCACCGACGCGCTGTTCGGCGTGTCCACCCCCGTCGTCAAGGAGCGCGACGTGCTGCGCTTCGAAGGGCCGATGGGGACGTTCTTCCTGCGCGAGGACAGCGACAAGCCGATCATCCTGCTCGCCAGCGGGACCGGTTTCGCGCCGATCAAGGCGATCGTCGAGCATGCGATCGACCAATCGATCACGCGGCCGATGACGTTCTACTGGGGCGGGCGCCGGCCGCACGACCTGTATCTGCACACGCTGGCCGAGCAGTGGGCGGCCGAGCTGCCGCACTTCGACTATCGGCCGGTCGTCTCGGATGCGCGGCCCGAGGACGCCTGGACCGGACGGACCGGCTTCGTCCACCAGGCCGTCGTCGACGAGCATCCGGATTTGAGCGGCCATCAGGTCTACGCGTGCGGCGCGCCGATCGTCGTCGACTCGGCCCGTCGCGATTTCATCGCCCGCTGCGGGCTGCCGGACGACGAGTTCTACGCCGACTCGTTCACCAGCGTCGCCGATACGGTCCGGCTGGTCTGATCATTCCCCCCGGGGCGCTGACGACGGAAGCGTCGCCGGCCGCAACGCATGGTAAGACCTGCCAGCGCGCCCGCGCGTCATGCAGCCGATCCGCCCGAACCGTTCACAGGTTCCGGCTGCCCGCGAACGCCTCCGCCGTGGCCGGCGTCCAGTGGCGGCGCAGCGGATTGTAGGTTTCGTGCTGCAGCGGTTCGAGCTGCAGGGCCAGCTTGTCGAACGCATCGTCGAAGTCCGGGGCAGCCACCGTTTCGGGCGTCCCCAGCGTGAAGCCCGATGTCGTGCGGATCTGGTTGTGCAGCACGCGTCGGCGCACGACCGGGGTGATCGGGAAATCGGCCAGCCGACCGATCAGCCGGAGCGCGTCATTGCGCTTGGGGCCGATCAACTCGGCCAGGCTCAGCGATTTGTTGCCGTACCAGACTTCCTCGGCGATTCCTTTGATCGTGTCGAAATCGACCGCCTCCAGTCCTTTCATCGCTATCTCGGACAAGGCGACTCGCGGTGTCCTGAATCGAGGTTCCATAGTTAGATGAGGAAAGTGATCTAGAGCATTGATTATTACGTGATTCTTTTGGATAACTCCAATACCGATGCAGGAATGCGACAGTGGGATGTGGCAACATGGACGGACGGACAATGTCAGGAGACGAAACGATGAACGACTCATTCCGTTCGTACGTTGTAGCAGATGCCCCCCAGCCCCCCGAAGAGGACGCTCGCCTGTCTGCGCAAGCCTCTCCCGACATCGGCCGGCGGCGCCACCTGGGCGCGCTCGGCACGCTGGGGCTGGGCGCCGCGCTGGCGGGCTGGCTGCCCGGTGAGGCGCGGGCGCAGGCCTACCCGAACAAGCCGATCCGGATGGTCATTCCCTATACGCCCGGCGGTTTCACCGACACGATGGCGCGGCTGCTCGGCGAACCCCTCGGCCGTGCCCTCGGCCAGCCGATGGTCTTCGACAACAAGCCCGGGGCCAACAGCCTGATCGGCGCCGACATGGTCGCCAAGGCCGCGCCCGACGGCTATACGCTGGGGACCGTGATTGCCGCGCATTCGGTCAATCCGAGCCTGTACGCGAAGATGCCGTTCGATGCGGTCAACGATTTCTCGCCGGTCACGGTGATCGGCAAGGCGCCGGTGATCCTGTGCGCGAACAACGATGCGCCGTTCAACACGATCGCCGAACTGATCACGTACGCGAAGGCCAATCCGGGCAAGGTCAGTTATGGCTCATCGGGCATCGGCGCCGCCGCTCACCT
>JAKPAM010000045.1 GCA_029779435.1 Pseudomonadota bacterium
TGATCGGCATCGGGGTGAGCGCCGGATAGCTGATGCCCGTGGTCGCGAGAGCCATGACGAGGAAGAGACCGGCGCGCGTCACGACCGCGTCCTCCGGCGCAGGAGGAAGGCGCGATGCTGGTCGAGCGTATAGGGGCGCGGCTGATGTCCAGCCGCCATCCGATTGTGGACGTGACGCCAGTGTTCCGGCGAAACGGCGTCCGCCTCGATGTCGATCGCTTCAATGGCATCGACGTGGCGCAGCACGTTTTCGACCTTCGGCCATCCGTCGATCCTGAGCAGGATTTCACCGCCCGGCCGGACAAAGGGCAGCGTCTGGTAGGGTTCTCCGGGCTCGACCGCGCGCACGATGTCGATGCGCGAGATGATCGTGCCGAAGTCGTTGGCTGCCCATCGCACGAACGCGAATACGGTGTTCGGACGGAAGGAGACGACACGCCGGCGGCGGTCGAGGATCTGTTCATGCGCCTCACGGCCGAACCTGATCCAGTATTCGATCTTCTTCTCGATCCACGTCAGTTCGACGTGGGTCATGCTGTCATGGGGGAGCGCTGACGGAAGCGGGCCGCCGCGCATGCGGGGAGCCGCAGTGCCGGTCATGTGGGGTCTCCTGGTGTCGAGGGGAATTCACGCGCGAGCAGCTCGCGCAGCATGTCGGCGACGGTGACGCCGCGCCCGAACGCGGCGATCTTGATCCGTCCGCGCAGTTCGGGCGTCACATCGATGGTGAGCCTGGCGGTGAACGCAGCGACGTCAGCGGCGCGTGGTGCGTTGTCCGCAGCTTTGATCCATTGGTCGGGATTGGCGGGGCGCGAGGCGAAGCCACGACGAGGGGATCGTTCGTTCATTGTGCGCCCCCGTCGATCCGCAGACGCAAGAGTTCGTCGGCGAACGCCGCGATCTCGCGTGTGGCCGATGTCGCATCGGCGAGTTCGGCGACCAGGCGGCCGGTCTGCGCGGCGGCGGCGAAGGCGATACGTTGGCCGATGGTGGTGGCGAGCAACGGTGGATCGTGATCGGCCAGGGTCTCGGCGGTCTCGCGGGCCAGGATGGTGCGCGCACCGCAGCGATTGAGCACGAAGCGGGCGACCAGTTCCGTGCGATAGACGCGGGCTTCGCGGAGCAGCGCCAGCATCTCGGCCGATGCCCAGCCGTCGAGCGGCGACGGCTGCGCCGGGATCAGCACGAGGTCGGCGGCGAGCAGCGCCGAGCGCATGAGCGCTGCGACACGCGGCGGGCCGTCGATGACGACATGGTCGACATCGCGGGCCAGTTCCGGCGCTTCGCGGTGGAGCGTGTCGCGCGCCAGGCCGACGACGCCGAACCGGCGCGGCAGGCCCTCATGGCTGCGCTGCTCAGACCAGTCGAGGGCCGAGCCCTGTGGGTCCGCGTCGATAAGGGTGACGCGCTGACCGCGCCCGGCGAGTTCGCCGGCGAGGTTGAGCGCCAGCGTCGTCTTGCCGACACCGCCTTTCTGGTTGAGGAACGCGACGATCATCGCGCACCTCCAGGCGGATCGAGGAGCGGAAGCTGATCGGGGGAAGCCGGTTCGCTCTCTTTCCGGCCCGTCTGAGCTGCTGGAGCACCCTTGCGCGGTGATTTGCCGGCGGCGCGGAGGTTCGCTGCGGCGGTGCGGATGAGGTTTTCCACATCGCGCGCGCGCTCTTCAAAGTTAGATTCTTGGTTAGACTCTAAGTTAAGGGCGCGAATCCGCCCACGATTTCCAGACGTTAAGGCCGGCTTGGGTTCCTGATGGCACGAGCCTCGGGTTCCCGATGGCACGATAGGTCGGGTTCCCGATAGCACGAGGCCGTCCACAGGTTTTCCACAGGTGGCCAGTGGCTCGAAAGCCAGCAGCGTGCG
>JAKPAM010000069.1 GCA_029779435.1 Pseudomonadota bacterium
TGATCGGAGAGCTGTCGGAATACGAGTAGGCGGTCGTGGAGTTGACCTTGACGGTGAGGTTCGATCCGACCTTTCGGAATTCGAACACGGCAGCCGTGGTGGACAGGTTGATGCCGTGATTGAACTGATGCAGGTATACGCCCTGGCGGCGTATCTGAACGGTTGTCGAGGTGATCAAGCACCAATAGCCGGCCGGTGAGCTTTGGTGATTCAGATAGAGATCGATCTGGCCACCGTTGGTCAATCCGCCCGCTGCCACACGAGTCTTGCTGCATTGATCGGCGCCCTGACCGTTCTTGTAGACGTAGATGCGGCCGTTGACGACAGTACCCGTCTTGCAGCGGAGCTGGTTACCCTGGCATTCGAGATCGAAGGAGGTGGTGCCGGCAACATCTTCCCATTTGCTGTTGACGGCTTGCAGGCTGGTGCCGTTGGCGTGATCCCAGGTGAAGACGCCCTGGCTGTCTGGTCCGAGTGCGCCGCTTGGGCTGCCGGTCACACTTAGTCCGGCCGATGTTGCGGCAGTTGAGCCGATGCTGTTGATGGCCGTGACCGTGCAGGAGATCGTGGTGCCTGCGTCAGCCGATTGAAGGACGTAAGAGCTATCGATCGCTCCGCTTATCGCACTGCCATTCCGATTCCAGCGATAGGTGAACGTCAGGGGTGCGCCAGTCCAGGTACCAACATTGACGGTAATCAATGATCCAACGGTTGTCGATCCGGACAACGCGGGTGGATTGATGTTGAATGGCGCCGTCGAGCTTGTGCCACCGCCTATGCCGTACTCCAGACTACCCAGATCCAACGCTGTGCCTTGAACACTGCGCGTGAATGTCCCGTTCATCGCGGTCCGTGGCTGATTTTGTACCGGATGGTGGGTGCCGATGCTCGATGGCAATCCTGGTGGTACTGCTCCAGCTTGGTCGATGGCGGGGGAAGTGCTAGCCAGACTAACGTCTCTGGCGGCCGGGTTGATGAACTGCGGTTCCGTAGAAATGATCGTGCCCAAACGATTGACGACAGATCTCCCGGGTTGCGCGGTTTCGACATGATCCGCATTCGAACCTGATATGAGATTCGTGCCTCGCAGGTTCAGGATACCCGCGTTGGCGAGGAGGGCTGTTATCTGACTGGTCCCCGCGAAACGGATGATATTGTTCCAAGCATCGCAGACGGTCGAGGTCAGCGAGAGTTGAACGAACGTCACTCGCCAAGTCGACGTGTTCTGATAGACGGTGTTGTTCCAGAAGTACAGATGACTCCGATACTGGCTGGTGTTGGAAGGAAGTGTCGGACTCGTACTGCCGTCCTCTTCTCCAAGATTGTCACCGCCATAATGAATCGGATTGAAAGCAGTCCCGTCGTTGATGATCACGTTGCCATAGCAGTAGTCGGTTCCATAGTCCGGTTGCGTTGCGATTCCGTCAGTGGACTGTTCCTCGCTATGAACGAAATCGATAGCGCGCGCGCTGGCTTCAACAAAGTTATAGCGGAATACTTCGCCGCTCGACCGAGACTTGTATGATGACCCTTCCGATCCAGGTCGAACCTTACCGATGTAGTTGCCCTCTACAAGAGGGTTGGTCGACTGCATATAGACGTTATGTTCGTAGTAGCTTCCCGAAACACCGTTGCCGAAAATGCGACTGTTCCGTAGCGCTATTCGCTCGCACGCTTGGCTAAGGATTTCGTCTTTTGCCATCGTGAATAGACCGAATGCGCAATCGGTCAGGACGCAGTTATCAACCGTTACGTCGGCGCTCGGTGCTAAGTAGATTGCTGCCGCGCCTGAGTACGATGCCGACGACCCGGTCAACGTGGTATAGGAAGTTCCGTTCGACGCGCCCCGTACTTCGAGATTTCGGATATCGATGTATTTCGGCTTGTAAGTGAAATAGGAGTCGTTCACACCGCGCTTGACCACGATCACCCCCAGGCTCTCGCCGTAGGCGGGCGTATCCGAGAAGACGTCGTTGGCGTTACCGGGATTACATCCTGCTGCGGTGCGTGTTTGGCCGCCAATGATGGGACGATTACCGTTGCTGTCGGTGACGCCATTGATGATGACGTGATTTCCGCTCGTACCTTGCGCGCGAATGCCGAATTTTTGGTAAGGCGCTGCCCGATGGTGGATGTTGATGACATCGCCGGCAGTGAGCGTCGCCCAAGGAACTGTATCGGTTTCCGTATGCGGCCATCCGGGGCCGACGTCAAAGGTGCGTGTTCCGGTCAGGCGGGTGGTGACGGGATTCGAGGTGACGTCGGGCAAGGTATGTCTCCGCGTGCTTGTTGGATGGCTTATCGCTTCATCGATCGGCCGATCGAATGTTGTCGAGAAGTTTGACGCTCACTCCTTTTATTGTCAATAAATCAAATCCAATCACTCAAATGAGTGATTATTTGTTTCTTTTTGTTAGACAAATCGGCTAGAGGATTGAGGCGCGGTAGTACGTCGTCCAAGAGGCTGAGCGGGCGACGAGTGTCGAGCGAGTCGACGGCCGTACGCGCCACGCGAAGCGCGTCACGGATCGTCGGACGGAAGGTTTCGTCGCGACGGTGTCGCCGCGATCCGGATCAGTTCATTTGCACGACGGTCGATGGATCACGAACGCCTTTCGATTGAGTGGGTGCGAATCCGATCGCACTGCGATTTACGTCCGCGATCGAAGGCGCTGCGATCGCCAGGTAGGCCAGACGCTTGAACTCGCGGCGAGAGTGCGTGACCGTGTCCAGAATGAGTCCGCAGGTCAATGACAGGAACCCCAGCAACATGATCGAGGCCGCCAGGATCGCGCTGGGGAATCTGGGTACCAGGCCCGTCTCGAAGTAATCGATGAACACCGGCGTTGCGATGCCCAGCGACAGCGCCGCGAGGATCAGCCCCAGCAGCGCGAAGAACCGAAGCGGCCGTTCCTCTTTTACCAGCAGCCCGATCGTACGCAGGATGCGTACGCCATCCCGGATAGTGTGCAGCTTCGACGCCGAGCCTTCCGGGCGGTCCTTGTACTGGGTAGCCACCTCCGCCGTTTTCATGCGCAATTCCAGCGCGTGCACGGTCAGTTCGGTCTCGATCTCGAAGCCCGACGACAACGCCGGAAACGACTTGACGAAGCGTCGCGAGAACACCCGGAATCCGGAGAGCATGTCGACGAACTGCCGCCCGAAGATCGACATGACCAGACCGGTTAGCAAGCGGTTGCCGAGCCGGTGCCCGGGCCGGTAGGCCTCCTTGATGTCGGAGACACGCGCGCCGTTGACCATGTCCAGTTGCGATGCCATCAACATGTCGACCATCAACGGCGCGGCCGACGCGTCATACGTGGCATCGCCATCGACCAGCACATAGACGTCGGCATCGATGTCGCTGAACATCCGCCGCATGACGTTTCCCTTACCCGGAAACGGCTCGAAGCGCACGACCGCGCCCGCGGCGGAGGCGACCTCGGCGGTACCGTCCGTCGAATTGTTGTCGTACACGTAGACCGTGGCGCCGGGCAGGTACCGGCGGAAATCGCCGACCACCGACGCGATCGTTACCGCTTCGTTGTGGCACGGCACCAGTACGGCGATCGAGGGAGGCTGTGCGGGCGTGGGCATGGGGAGGTTCCGATCAGCGATCATCACGATAGACCCAGAAATTGGCGGCTGCGAAGTTGACGGTAAGCCCGGCCAGTGAACCGATGCCGACCGCCAGGGCAGGCGTCAGCCAGCTTTTCGACAACAGCATCATCGCGACGCTGTAAGCGATGAAGTTGACGATCGCTCCGCCCGACATCGCGACCAGGTAGCGACCGAACTCGGTCAGCGCGGATTGATCGCGGGGCTCGAACGTGTAACGGCGATTGATCCGCCAGGTCGTCAAGACCGCGAACAGGAACGAGACCAGCCGTCCGGCAAAATGATTGACGGACAGCGCCAGCATGGCGTAAAGCACCGCCGCATCGATGATGAAGCCGATGACGCCGACGACGATGAAGCGTGAGAGGCGTTGCATCGGTCAGAACAGCAGTGCCGGGTCGTCGGACAAACGCGCGATGATGGCAACCACCGCGCACCCGACGATCGATGCGATCCAGAGCCGGAGCGATCGGTCGCCGTGTACCAGGAGTGTTCGCAGTTGCGGTGCCAGCATGATCGAAGCGATCGCCGCGGCCGTGATCGGCCACATGTGGTAACGCATGTCGGTCGCCACGCCAACGCCCAGAAACGCCAAGGCATAAAGGCCCGCCGAGACCAGAAGGGACTGCTCGGCCCCGCCGAACGTCGAGTGCAGGCGCCCCTGCGCGAACAGCGTCAACAGCGCGGCTACGATCATCAACCAGAGGATCGGCAGCGTCGGCAACCGCTTCAGCGTGTCCTTGATGATCCACGTCATCGACGGGGCCTGGGCCTCCGGCGATTGACGGCGCAGGTCATCGGGATCCGCGAAGCGGTACGGATCGGCGGGGACGATGAAGTACAGCATCGAATTGAAGTACTTCAACCGGTGCGTCAGATAAGCGAGCGGGTGATCGATCATGCTGTCGATCCACGCGTGGGTGACGAGTCCCGGGCTGGCGGCTTCGGCCTGCTTCACGTCCTCCCAGACCGGGCTGCATGTTCCCCACGATGCATAGCGATCCCAGTAATAGGCCGTGTGGCAGCCGCGTAAATAGGCCGGGTCGCGTGGTGTCAACCGGTTGGCGATCCCGTAGTCGTCGGACTGGCGTGCCGTGCCCATGATGTCGAAGAGCTGCAGCGACCGTTGGACGCCCGAAGGAGAGGGCGAGAACAGGACGCGATTGATACCCATCGATACGGGGATCGCGACGAGCGCGAGCACGACGGATGCGATGGCCAGCCGGAACAGCGACAACCTGGGCCGGAAAAGAAAGAGCAGGATCGCGCCATAAGCGAAGGCTGCGTTGGCACGCACGAGGGTTGCGTAGAGCAGGAAGACCAGCGCGAGCCCGATACACCAGCGCGCCCGCCGCGGCTGGCCATAGCGCCCCCAGTATCCCAGGCCGAACGCCATCAGCATGGCCGCCGTCAACTGCGAGTCGGACCAAGGCGTGTCCATGAAGCGCAGCATGTGGGGAGACAAGCCGCATAGCAGGACCGCCCAGGCTGATCGTGGGCGACCGCGTCTGGCCAGGGTCGAGGCGATCAGCCCCAGCCCGATCCATGTGCCGACCGTCTGCGCCAGCACGGGCGGCAGCACCCCTTGCGAACCCGGTGGAACTACGTTGAGAAGCGCCGCCCACAGCGCGGCCATGATCGGGGGATGCCAGTCGTCATAGTGGCTGGCGCCGATCTGCTCCAACTGAGTCAGTGCATCGGCATTGATGCGTCCGGGATACTGGATCGCGAGGCACACCAGTAACAGGACCAATGCCACGAATGCCGGCCATCGGGCGGAAGCGGCGACGGACGCCGGCGAGTTCGAGAGATTCAAGGACCGGCGAGCCATGAGGGAGGTTCCGGGGAGACCGGATTATTGTGATTGTCGATCACTAAAACAATGCTCTGCTACACACCGTGACAATGTTCGGGTGGCACGGCCCATTTGGGGTAGGGATTCCAGTGCGATGCCCATTTTTCGGGATGAGTCGGCACCATGGTTTATCCAACTCGCCATCGCTTCTCTGCGAGATAAGTGGACGGGCGATGTCACGAGGTAGCGACTATTGTCGAGCGGCGGAGATTCGAATCCATCCGGAGATGTTCGTGGGGTCGTGCATGGTGGCGATGGAATAGTTGGACGGTAACCCGGTAGGTGCGACGACGGTCTTTGCTAATGGGTCGATCTCGCGTGAGGCTATTGGATCGGGCGAGTCTCTATTCGGACCGCCATTAAGAGGATTAGAAACGCCGCTGCTTTTCGCTTTGGCCGAGTTCCCTGTCGTGTCGTCGGCTGCAGTGTCCGGTTGCGATGGCGCATGTGGCCTTCGACGAAAGTGGAACCGCCGCGACGCGTCGGGCCGGCGTTGAGCTCGAGACAGTGGTTACGTCCCGGCACGTCGTTGTCTGGCGAGTGGACGTTTCGAGGCTCGGGGTTCGATGGTTTGTCGCATCGCCGTGGCCTCGTCGGCAATGGCCGAGTGTCGGTGCGATGCTTGTTAGAAAATGTGAAAAGTAAAACTTTCTTGCCAACAAAGATGTAAAGAATTCCGTGATTTAGCGATCGTTAACCGAAGTTGTCTGGTGAATCGGTGCATGGGCGAAAGTGGCCGGTAGGATCGGGTTGGATATGAGCGACTCCCGCATCGAAGAATCACGATCCATGGCTTCTCCCTCAGAAAAAATCTCCGGCTCGGCGGCGCGATCCCGCCGTCTTCCTTTCATCGATGGTTTGCGTGGCCTGGCGGCGCTGGCGATCGTGCTGTACCACACGGTCGAAGGACATCACGTCGAGACGCTGCGGGCGGCGTTGCCTGATTGGGTCTTCGCGCCGTTGCAGCAGGGCGCGCTGCGCGTCGCGGTGTTCTTCGTCATCGCCGGATTCGTGCTGGCCAAGTCGTTGGACGGCAAGCCGCGCGACGGGCAGGCCGGCTTGATGCTGACGCTTCGCCGCCTGGTGCGGCTCGGCCTGCCTTATTGGGTCGCCATCGCGGTGGTGATCGCGTTCGCCGTATTGGCGTCAGCGGTCGTCAAGGGGCGCACGCCGGAGCATTACACGGCCGCGCAGATCGTCGCGCACATGTTCTTTCTGCAGGATCTGCTTCATTTCAAGCCGGTGAACCCCGCGTTCTGGACGCTCGGCATCGAGATGCAGTTGTTCTTCGTCTACCTGCTGTTCCATTTGCTCGGCGGTCCGCGTGCCCTCGTGATCCTCGCCGCTGTCCTCAGCTTGTGGTGGCCGTTGGCGGGGGATGCCGCGCCGCCGGTGAATGGCTGGTTCTTTCCGTACTGGCACGGTTTCCTGCTGGGCGCGGGGGCGTATCAGGCGCTGCGAGGCAGGTTGCCTTGGCCGCTCTTTCTCGTTTATACGGCGCTGGTGTTCGTCGGTGGTTATGTCCACGACAGCGGCTTCTCGGTCGTATGCGTCGTTACCGCGATGGCGTTGGCCGTGGGCGGATTGACCGGAGGTCTGCGGACCTGGCTCGATTGGCGCTGGCTGCAATGGATCGGTCGGGTCTCGTTCTCGCTATACCTGATCCACAACCCGATCACCGGCGCGGTGTTTCGGGTGGGGCAGCCGATCGCAGCCGGATCCGCATCGGGTCAGGCGATCGTCTGGGTCATGGCGATCGCGGCCTGCCTCGTCGCTTCGGAGATCATGTGGCGCGTGGTCGAGAAACCCACGATGCGGCTCGCCCAGCGGATCAAGCCGGCGCAACGGCTTGCCGCTCCGAAGCGACCGGAGCGGCGGCGCGTCGGGGATCTCGGGGCGGCAACGACGGTGATACGGCCGGCTTGACCGGAGCGAGTCGCGCGCGCCATTCATCATCGGGCGAGCATCGGGCTCGCCCCGATCGTTCAGGGGCGACTTTTCCTGGCCAGCAGGCGCGATAAGGGCATCCACAGGCGGGGCGTGGCCAACGCCAGCACCTTGGCGACCTTGTCGGGGCGGATCACGCCGGTCTTCCCTTGTTCGATTGCCTTCAGGAGTATTCCCGCAGCCTGCGCGGCGCTCATGGCCTGGCCGGCGCGCACGTGAGACGTCGCGCCCCCTTTGGATTGGAAGTTCGTGCTGATCGAGCCGGGACAGAAATCGAGGATCTTCACGTCTCTCGAGGAGCCCTCGATTCGGGCGAGCTGCGTCACGGCGATCATCGCGGCCTTGCAGGCGGAATAGAGCCCATTGAACGGCATCGGCACCTGGCCGGTGATCGAGCTGACGTTGACGACCATCGCATTCGATGGCGCCATTCTCAGAAACCGATTCATCAGCACCAATGGCGTGACGAAATTGAGCTGAGACAGCTGCTGTATCTGCTCGCTCGTCAAGCTCTCGAAGCTTCCGAACGTCGAGGCGCCGGCATTGTTCACCAGCACGTCATAGCAACACAGTTCCTGGTCGGAAATGAACGCCTGGGATGCCTGCGAGAGATCCGCTTGATAGAGCGCCGCCCCGGCCAAGCCGCCGCTGAGGGCTTTGTCCCGGCTGCGCACGACGATGCCCACGGTCCAGCCCTTGGCCAGCATCTGTCGTGCGAGTTCCAATCCCAGGCCGTCACTGGCGCCGGTGATCAGCGCGCTATTGCGGACGCTAAGGTTTCGCGTGGACGGCATGGACGATCCTGTCGGCGTGGGCCATCAATGACAGCGCGTACGTGGTGGCGGGAATGGACGTGAAGGAGGCGGCATCCACTAGATGAACGTTAGTCGTCCCCATCGGCTGCCCCTTGGCGTCGGAGTAGAAGCCGGTCGCCTCGGGCTTCATCGGAAAGCTGGAGCCGATGTGAAAACTACGCCCCGGCGCCACCATCTTCAACGCGGGGATGAGCGCGATGGCATGCCATTTCAGGATCCTTTGGATGTTCAAGGCGGCCCAGAACGCGGTTTTCCTGGATTTCTTGTTCGGGATCCCTTCGATGCGGATCTGGTCGTCGGCTGCGGTCAAGGACAGGCCTGGAGACAGATCCGAATGCAGGAAGCCCTGGAACAGGACGAACCTGCCGGCAAAGAAATCGAGCAGGGGCTTCAGACGTCCCAACGGTCCCAATTGATTCTTCAGCGTCGCGCCGAAGATGCGGTTGTGCGGATAGACCTGGAAATGCACCCAGCGGCCCTCGGATGCGGGCCCCTTCATTTCGACGAAGTGCTCGGCCAGCGTGAATCGATCGGCGCGAGGGATGCGTGCCTTTCTTCTCAAGAGCGCCGGAAAAAAGAAATACTGCGCATCCTTCAGAGGGATGCGCTGGTTGGTCAGGCCCAGCGATCTGGCCGTGATCGCCGTCGAATTCACGGCCCCCGCGGCCAGGAACAGACGGTTCGCGCGAAACGCGATCGGCTCGCCCGTTTCGGCATCCTTCGCTTCGACGATGACGGCGTCACCGTCCTTCCTGAACGAGCGCACGAGGACGTTCGGGCGATAGTTGCCGCCCTGCGGGTCGAGATGATGCCAGTATGCGCGGGGATTGAAGATGGAGCCGTAGACGCAGCCGTCCAGGCAGTACCCGCAGAGCCGGCATTGCTGGTTTTCGGAAAAGGCGTTCACCGCGAGCCGTGCGCGCCCGACCAGGATCTCGATGGATCGCTTCTTCCTGGCTGACAGGATGGTCTTGAGTTGCTTGCCGATCGGGCTCAGCGGCAGGATGCCGACCTTCTTGGCCCATAGCGGAAAGCTCCTCTGCAGGGAGTCCGGGCCGCCGCAGAGCGGCACGTATCGCAGGACGCGCTTGTAAGCGTCCTGCATCTTGCCGACGTCGATCGGCCAGTCGGCGAGTTCGGTGCTCGAGAACGGCAGCGCGGCCGCCCCCCATACGTTGCCGAACCCGCCCCTGGCGAAGGACACGTCGACGATGCAGTTCGAGCAAACGATCCGTTCGCCCTCCGGTACGTCGTAGACGAAGCCGGATCCGAACGCATGGCGCTTGTCCACGCCTTCGGCGGATGTCCTGGGTAGCGGAAACAGCTCATCGCGGACACTGGGTGGCCACTCGGAGGGATCGATCCGGCTCAGTTCGCTGATCTCGTCCTGCAGTGGACGGCTCGGTTCGTTTCCCACATCCAGTACCAGGTAAGGCTGGCCGAGGTTCTTCAGCGCGAAAGCGGCGGCGAAAGCGGAAGGCCCCGAACCGACGACGATATTTTCAAAGACTTGTTCTGACATGCGGCAGGATCATCCGGGCGGCGTCATTCGATCGGCAATGCCGCGCGACTCAGCGGCGATGGTATGACGGGAGGGGAAGAAATTTCCGGCATTTAGCGATCGTTAACCTGCAGTTCGCCAGCCGGATCATTTCAATGTGAAGGTCAGCAGCGCGATGCCCGCGGGGTCGATCCGCAGGTCGGCACGGCGGCCGTCGTACCGCAGATCGACGTGGGGCGTCGTCATGCGCGGCCCGTTCCGGCTCGTCCAAGGCGCGAACACTCCGTTCGCGCCAAGCTGCTCGATTCGCGCGTCCGATGCGCGGCAGTCGGTCAGGTCCACGGTGATACGGGCGGGGCGGGCCGGATCCTTGTTGAGCAGCATCAGGTTCAGCCGCCTGCCCTGGCGCGTCGCCATCGTGGCGAGCAACGGCATGTCGGGGTAAGGCTCGGCGAGGCCGATGCGCGAGTCGGGCGCACGTCGCCGGGGGCTCGTCGTTCGATGCGCGACGTGATACCCGCCGTTGGCCAACGCGGATCGCGCCATCCGCATCACGTGGAAAGCGGGCCTGACGCGCGCCGGCGAGTGGCCCGGCTCGGAATCGATCGCGCCGAACTCGCCATTGCCGCTAAGTGACCACAGCATCGCGGCTTGCACGGCAGGGGCTTGCGCCATCACCCGGATCAGGTCGGCAACGAAAAGCGCACCCGCTTGCGTCGAGATGTAGCGGTTCTGATCGAGCGGGCGCTCATGGCCGCCGGCGCTGGCCAGATGCGCGTTCGTGAAGAACGCGTTGTACTCGGTGACCATCAGCCTGGGCATCGGGCGCGATGCTGTTTGCGCTTGTGCCGACCAGAAGCGCGCGACCGCGTCCAGATGCAGGCGCAGGGTCTCGCTGCCGGCGACGGCGGCCCAGTACAAGCCGTCATCGTCGGGAACGGCCGCGAGGGACAGCGGGGACGCCAGGCCCACGAGCGGCATGTACAGATGCAGCGCCAGGCCGTACAGGCGCTCGGGCACTGACAGCGCATCGAGCAGGCCGCGCGCATAGCCCAACTGCTCGCCGACCACGGTCGCCTGCTCGCCGCCTGGATGCCAGGGACGTCCCGACAGCGTGTCCAACGCGAAAGGCACGACGATGCGCAGGCTCGGGTCGACGGCGAGCATCGCCGACATCGCGGCGTCGACGCGCCGCGCGAAGACGGCGGGGGTGAAGAACTCCCGATTGGCGCGGCCGTCGGCGGTGCGCGAGTCGCGGACATACGGCTCGTTGCCCAGCTCCCAGTATGGGACCTTGGGTAGCGGCTTGCCCGTGAGCCGCGAGCGCAGGCGGTCGACGTTGATGGTTCGGACCCAGTCGGACACCTGCGAAGCCAGCGCCTTTTCATTGCCTTCGAACAGGTTCACCTGGATCAGCGGCTGCGCGCCCTGCGACTCGCACAGTTCGAGGAATTCCTGCGTGCCCAACAGGATGCGCTGCGGCGCTTGCCATCGGTCAGGCTGAACCAATGGCCTCGTGCCCATCGGCCCCAGGCCCTGGCGCCAATGGAATCCGATCGCCGGTTCTCCCGCCATGTAGCGCAGGATCGGCGGCGACCATTCCCGCACGCGCGCCAGCATCTCGGGCCGGGGCAGCCCCTCCGCGCTAAGCAGGCCTTCGCCCGCATGGATCCACGGCACGTTGCTGCCGATCAGCAGCGGATTCGTGGGCCCCAGCCGGCGTTCGCCATCGATCTCGATCCGAACGTCGAAGGGGCCGCTGGCCGTGCGTAGTCCTTCGTTCGCGGCATGCACGGTACGCATTGCGGTCGATGCGGTCGCCAGCGTGGCGATCGTCCTGCGGCGGGCGGGGGAAATGGTCATCGGAGAGGGGCCAGGATCGGGAATGGTGCTGTCGGGGGGCGACAGCTTCTGTGTAGCCGGCCGTTTCCGCTTGTTTGCAACAGATTTGGCTGAATTAAGTGAATTTTTGTTAAAAAGTAGTTAGATGATAAATGCGCAACTCATAATTCCATGAGGTATTTATTTAAATAAATATAAATTAAAGATCATGAAAATAATTGTAGCGCTTGTGCTGTTTTCTGGTGTTTTGCCTGTCTGGGCGCAGGCAACATATCCGGCGTCGATCAGTGTCAATGTCTCCGCCGCGGCAATATCGGCGGCTCCGAAGCTGTATTCAACGACGCTCAGCGGAGCAAACACTCCGTGGCCAGGCCAAGGAGAAGCTATTTACGCGAATGGTGCGGTAGAGCCGCGGCTATTTGCGTTGGCGCAGGGCCTGGGTAATCAGGTATTGAGATATCCTGGAGGCGAGTTTTCTGATTCGTATATATGGACAAAAGGCATAGGACCAAGAGCGCAACGCCAAAATCTGACTTACTACCCATCGGCGAGCAGCAATCAAACAGTGAGTGAGAGGGTCGACTTCGGTACGGATGAGTTTCTGGATTACTGTTTCTCCTTGGGTTGCACGCCGATATTTCAAATAAACATGCATTCGACGGCAAGCGCCGTTGGCGTCGCTGCGACAGCGAATGAAATCGCAACGAATGCCGCGAACTGGCAAGCGTATGTGCTCGACTATGCGGCGTCGAAGGGCCGCTCCAATCAGGCGATTTACTGGGAATTGGGAAATGAGCCATATTTGAAGAATATGTATCATGAGGGCGGGGTTTCTAATCATCTTTTTATTTCGGATGCCGAATTCGTCAGTAGAGTGAATAAGGTCATTGAGAGGATGGCTCCTCAAACGAAATTCATTCTTCCGTTCGCACTGGATACATGGAATGGGAATACGTACAGCCAAGCATCTGCGTCTGCCAATCCGGCCACGGTGGTAGGGGATCACATCTCGATCCCCTCTACCGGGAAAGTGGGATATTGGAAGACGGTTCTCGACGGTATTTCCTATGCGAATCGCTCCAAAATACACGCGTTGGGACTTCACTACTACATGCCGAATATAGGCGTGGTGGCAAGCGAGTCCGCGGCGCCTCCGGACGACAAGCTGTTTTGGGCAACCATGGCTGGAGCTAAGTCGATCTCAACGATTAATATTCCGGCGATTCGTGCACAATGGAATGCTCATTCGATCGCAAAGAACTTTCCACTACGGTTGGCGGTAACGGAATTCAATTCTATGTATACCCTCAATTACCCAGGGGTAAGGCAGAATGCTTTCGTGGCGTCGCAGACCGGAGCTGTTTTTATTTCGGATCTCCTGACCGAACTTGCCAAACAACCTGATGTGACGCTCGGCGCGATTTGGAGTATGTCTACCAATGGGTATTTTGGAGCGATCAGCTTTGCTGATTTGCCTCCAAGTTATCCAACGTTCGTCAGGCCCAGTTATTTCTCCTTGACATGGGTCAGGGATCTTCTATCGGATGCCGCGTCGAAGTTGATAGTTCCCACTGTTTCCGTGCAATCATATGGTGGATATACCTCTCCGGTGGGGTTTTCGATGCCATCGTCGATTTCGCTGATGAACGCAGTGGCGAGTGTGTCTCCAGGCAAGATTCTTCGAGTTCTTATTACAAATCGAGAAATTTCCGTGCCGGGCAATGTGACACTTTTTTTGTCTGGTGGAAACGCTGCTTCCGCCAGCTTGAAGAAAATGCAGGTCGCGGCCAATGGCCAATTCTTGACCAGCGAAATTAGTGCGGTAACGACTTCGCCCCCTGCACAGCCCATTTCGACCACGAACCCTCAACAACTGAGCTTCACTGTTCCTGCGTATAGCACTGCATTGTTGACGATTCAACTCCAATAACCGCCTAGTTGTCGGGTTTGAAGGAGTTTTTGCCACTATTCCTGATATTTCGAGAGGTCGTATCGAAGCAGTTCAGGCTTGATACACAGTTTCTAAAGCTCATCGAGACGTTGATCCCCTAGCATCGTCGGCAACAGCAGCCTTCTGGGCGCGGCAATCGCGTCCGCGTTGTCCTCGATGAATACCGTAACGATGAATCGAGCCGCCTCCGTACGCCTTCCACCGAGATGGGGGGCGGTACCTTGGGGTGGCCTCGTGTTGGCGCTGGTCGTAGGTCTCGTGGCCGTCAGTGACCAGAGTCTCTGGATCGATGAACTCGGCACCTGGCGCCTGACCCGTGCGGACGACCTGTCCGCATGGCTCACGCAGTTGCTGAGATGGCCCAACTCCGACGCGCAGCTTCCGGTCTATCACGGCTGGATCAAGTTATGGGCGTCGTGCTTCGGGACGAACGAGTGGGCGCTTAGGGCCTCCAACCTGCCGTGGCTTCTGCTGATCGGGTGGGCCTTCTGGGTGGCGCCCGTCGAGCGGGAGGATCGCGTGCTGGCGCGGCTGGCCGGCGTGGTCTGCCTGCTGCATCCGCTGACTTGGTACTACACGAACGAACTGCGGCCGTACGTGATGTTGCTGGCGGCTTCGGCGCTGGCCGGGGTCGGGTTGCTGGGGATCGCTTGGCCCGCGCGCCCGAACGGTGCGCGTGCGGCCTGGCATCTGCTTATCGTCGGCTGTGCGCTGCTGTCGGTCACCAGCGCGATCGGTGCGATCTGGGTGCTGGCCTTCCTGCCGGCCAGCCTGTGGCTGGCCAGACGGGATCCGGGCGGCACGTTGGGGTTGGGGCGCTCGCACATCTGGACATTCGCCGTCTGCGCGGTGTGCGTCCTGCCGGTCCTGATCCAGTACCTGCATTCATTCGTTGCCGGTGTCGGTGCCACGACCCTGCATGAGCACAAGCTGGTCAACTTCGCGTTCGCGTTCTACGAACTGACAGGCTTGAGTGGACTGGGCCCGGGCCGCGAGATCTTGCGCGTCGATGCGATCGGCGCGATGCGCGAGCAGGCCGCCTGGGTGGCGGCCGGGGCGTTGCCGATCTTCTGCGTGGCGGTGATCGGTTTGCGCGCCCTGTGGAAGCGCCAGGGAAGCGATCTGCTGATCGTGCTGGGCTGGGCGCTCGTGCCCGTGCTGATCCTGCTCGGACTTGCCGAGTTGAAGCACTGGCGAGTCGTGGGCCGGCATCTGCTGCCGTTGCTGTTCTTCGTCTGCCTGGTGCTGGCCGCGGGTGCTCATTGGGCGTTCACGCAGACGTCGTCGCGATGGTCGAGGGTGTTGGCGGTCGGGATGTTCGCCGCCTTGCTCGTGTCGTCGCTATCGATCCGCTTCGCGCATCGTCATGAACGCGAGGAATACCGGGATGCCGCAGCGGCGGCCGCTCAGTCGGTGTTGCGGGGTCAGATCGTCTGGTGGTTTGCCGACGCGCCAGGCCCCGAGTACTACGGGTTGGGCGCGCGGGTTCAGAAGCTGGTACCGATCGAGTTGTACGAAATCGCTTACCGGCATCTGTACGACGGGATGCTGAGCCGGATCGTCACCGACTGCAGCGATGTCGGGCCCGGCACCGTGCTGATTCTGGAGAGCCCCAACGCCGAGATGCTGGCCGGCTGTCCGCCCGCCGACCGCGTCATCTATTCGCGGCAGGACACCTTCGATACGACTGGCGCCGGCATGGCGTGGATGCGTGCCAGGGGTATGCACCGGCAGAGCCGATTCACGGGATTCGAGATATGGCAATGAGAGACGACGTCGGCGATCGACATCCCACGGTTCCCGGACCCGGAGCAACGGGCGGTCGCGTCAGCGGTAGCGCCGCGCGGCGTGGAACGGTCGGCGCGGCAACGATCGCGGACAGATCCGCGATGCCGTTGTTCGTCGATCTGGATGGCACGCTGATCCGCACCGATCTGTTGTACGAGTCGTTCCTGGACCGGCTCAAACACGATTGGATATTGCCCGGGCGGGTGTTGTCGTGGCTGACTCGCGGCAAGGCCTACATGAAGGCGCAGCTTGCCCGGGGTTACCGGGTGCCGACCGAAAGCCTGCCGTACAACGAGGCCGTCATCGATCGCGTGCAGGCGGCCAGGAAGCAGGGGCGCCGCGTCTACCTGGCGACGGCGAGCCACGTCAGCCTCGCCGAGGCGATCGGCGCGCATCTGGGCATGTTCGACGGAGTGATCGCATCGGACCAGCGCGTCAACGTCAGCGGAAGCGAGAAACTCGAACGCCTGCGCGAGGTCACGGGCTCCGACCGCTTCGAGTACATGGGCAACAGCGGATCCGACATTCCGATCTGGGAGGCGTGCGCGATCGCCGACGTGGTCGAGCCCGACCGCGCGGCGCGTCGATGGGTCGCGGATCACGCGCACAAGGCTCGTGTGCTGGCCGGGACGGCGAATCGTGCGGAGGCGGTGGGCACGGGGACCGGCGCGCCGTCGGCGCCGCGGTCGACCGCGCGATCAACGGCCTGGCGTGATCGGCTGAGGATCCTGCGGCCGCATCAATGGTTGAAGAACCTGCTGCTGTTCGTGCCGCTGGTCACCGCGCACCTGGCGCTGGATCCGCGCAGCGTGCTGCTGACGCTGATGGCCTTCGTCGCGTTCAGCCTGTGCGCTTCGGCCGTCTATGTCATCAATGACATGCTCGACCTGAACGCCGATCGCGTCCATCCGAGAAAGCGTCACCGTCCCTTCGCCAGCGGTGCGGTCCCGTTGTCTTTCGGATTCAAGGCGGCACCCTTGCTCATGCTGGGCGCGGGTCTGGTCGCCGCGCTGGTTTCACCGTTGTTCGTCGGGGCACTCGGGTTGTATCTGGTGATGACCTTCGCTTATTCGTTCAGCCTGAAGCGGAAGATGGCGATCGACGTCCTGATGCTGGCGGGCCTGTATACGATGCGCATCATCGCCGGCACGGCGGCGATCGGCGTCGCGCCATCGAACTGGCTGATGGGATTCTCGACGTTCCTGTTCTTCGGGCTGGCGCTCGTCAAGCGCAGCAGCGAACTGATGGTCGCCGCCGATTCGGGCAAGTCCGGTGCCTCGGGACGAAATTACCTGGTAGCCGATCTGTTGATGGTCAACTCGATGGGCATCGCCAGTTCGTATCTGAGCGTGCTGGTGCTGGCGCTGTACATCAACAGCGCCGAAGTCCGAACCTTGTATGCGCACCCTTATGGGTTATGGCTGCTGTGTCCGCTGCTGCTGTACTGGCTGACTCGCCTGTGGCTGATCACGCAGCGAGGCGGCATGCACGATGATCCGGTGATCTACGCGGCGCGTGATCGCGTCAGCCAGCTCGTCGCCTTGTGCGGGCTTGGCGTGGTGCTCGCCAGTTCGCTGCCGTGGGTGTCATGAGAGCCGTGATCGCCGCCCCAGCAGCGGTGTCAATCTGGCGGCCAGATCGTGCCTGCGCGCCAGCGCGGGCTCTTCGACAAAGTGCCAGGAAAGCCATGCGAGAACGCCAACGATCGGCGTGGCGCTGAGCGTCAACGCCCAGATCGACAGGCCGGGCTTTGTCGCCATGATCATTTGTTGAATCGGGCATGCGTAGATGTAGATGCCGTATGAGTAGTCACCGAACTTGTTGAAACTCAGCAGGTTCTTGTTGATCGGCCAGTAAGCAATGAAAAGAACGAGATAGGGCAGGCAAAGCAGGTAGATCACACTGAATGCGCTGAGGGAATGAATGACCCCCGCAACCAGAGCGAGCGATGCCAGGATGAACGTGACAGGGGAGAGCCGCACTTTCTTGCGAAAGAACTGATATGCGTTTCCACTGAAAAACATCGCTACCAGCCTCGAAACCACGGGCAGCTTTCCGTGATCGGAAAAATATACACAGAAAACGACCAATGCAATCGCGCTGATCAGGCTTGCTCGTTTCAATCGAAGATGGCGATCCTGATGTGACGTAAAGAGTGCGATAACAAAAAATACGAGCGCAAGCACGGCATACAGGCGTAGTTCGTAGCGCAGCGTCCACAGTGACCCATTCACTACGGAAGGCAGGATGTTTGCTGCAAATGCCCCGGGCAGATCCGCTTCCGCCCCGGTAATCATCACTGCATTCTTCAGCAGGTACTTCCAGGTTTGAATGCCGCCGAAGTAGGCTGGAATCGATTCGGCGCTGAACCAGATGCCAACCGTGCCCGCCGTCCATGACAGCGCAACCCAAAGGCCGGGGTAGATTCGCAGAGCCCGTGCAATCGAGAACTCCAGCAAAGTCTTGCTGCGGAGCAGGCTGCCGGTGACAAGAAAGCCGCTGACGACGAAGAAGACATCGACTGCGACGCCTCCCGGGGTCGTGCCTATGATTTCTTGCCAAGGTTCGGCATGCATGTCGCCCGTGGCAAACACATAGCTATGGCTGGCCAGGACGGCCCACGCCGCAATCAACCGGATCAAATTGAGGTTGTTGTCTCGTCCAACCGCTCGCTCGTCGAGCGTCATATTGAAATCTCCACCTCGAAATGAAACGATTTTGGCTTGAAGTCGGCGCACCGGTCATTGCACGATTCCGCCATGGCTGCTTCCCGCCGCGGCGCGCGAGTGCATCGGTGTTCTGCGCACTACAGTACACCGCGCTTGGGCGATTCCAGCGCCCGTCAGAAGCGAATTAAAAAACCCTCACAAATTTCCGGAATCAGGTATTCGTGTTGAGAAATTCATTGGATCATCGACACCAAATACTGCATTCTCGTGAATGCTTTGAAAGGACGCCGTAAGCCTACTAGGGACGCGCTGATCAATTCCACCCGGCCGTCGCATCCGCCCCTCGGGCGGTCCGCCGCGTTGCCCTTTGCGGCTAATAGCACCGCTATTGACCACGAATGGCGCCATGCGTCCCATCCCGACGGACGGCGCGAGCGGCTCGGGCGAATTGATCAGCGCGTCCCTAGGCGCGGGTCATTTCGGCTTGCCGCTCATCCGCGCCCGGAGCGCCGCGATGTTGGCTTCGCCCACCGCCTGCGTGAACGACTGCCACGGTACGTCGGTGATGCCGACCAGGCCGAAGTGGGCGTTCTCGCCGTCCAGCAGGCGGCCCGATGCGGGCTGGTCGACGTACTGGAACCAGTGCACGCCGACGATCTGCGGATCGGCCGCCGCCGCGCCGACATACTCGGCATAAGCGCGGCCGCGCGCCGCCTCGCTGCCGACGTCGACCAGGCCGGGCCAGAACGGGCCGCGGTCGGTGGAGCTGAAGTTGAACTCGCCGACCAGCGCGGGCTTGACCAGTTCGCGAAACCTGTCCTGCCGCGCCGGCGCGAACTGGCGATGATAGATGTTGAAGCTCACCACGTCGCAATAGCGATCGCAGGCGCCGACGGCTTCGTCGGTCTGCGCGGCGAAACGCGATCCCAGATACAGGTGATTGGGATCGTGGCGCTTCAGCGCTTCGGCCACGGTGCGGTAATACGCGTCGGCGAACGCGCGCGTGAATGCCGACAGGTCGGCTGCCGCGGCATCGTGCAGCATCGCCGGCAGGCGCACCGGGGCGCGCAGCGCGGCGTCCCAATCGCCGGGCCACGCAGGCGGGGTGGACGGAGGTGCGTCCGGCGCGCCGTCCAGCTTCCACGCCTGCGCCCAGTCGGCGGGGCTCGGGTAGTGCTGGCGCAGCATCGCGATGAACGCCTGCTTGGCCGGGCTCGAGGCGGTCAACGCCAGCGTGTGCACGGCCAGCGCATAGCGCTGCGCCAATGCGGGCGCGCGTCCATTACCCCAGGACAGTTCGTTGTCGACGAAATAGCCGAGCAGCATCGGGTCGTCGCGCCGCGGCGCTGCCTGCTCGTGCATCAAGTGATCGACCGCCTGCGCGAAGCGCGGATCGAACGGGTCGGGCATCTTGCCCCAGTAGTCGGTGCCGTCGCTGACGCGCGCGAATTCGCCCTCGATCGACAGCGGCACCGTGTAAGGCAGCCGTTCGGCCAGTTCGGGGCGCCACAGGTCCGGGTGGCTCCAGTTGCCCAGCGTGTTGAAGCCCCAGTCACGCAGCCGCTGCAGCGTCATGCGCTGCCAGGTCTGCGCGAAGTCGGGGCCATGGCGCCGTTGCAGGTTGGCCGTGTAGAAATTGACGTAGCGGCCGTGGTTGAAGCGCTGGCCCGCCTGCGCGCCCATGTCGCGGCGCAGGTCGGATTCGCCCAGATGAGCGGCCAGCGGTCCGTCCGGGCTCGGCAGGTCGACGAACATCGATTCGCGGCCCTGGACATAAGTGCCCATGTCGGGCCACGTGACCGTGTCGACGCCGATCGAGAAGAAGCCCTCGCCCTTCGGCGTCACCAGCCACCAGCGCCCGTCGTCGGCGCGCTGCGTGCGGAAGAATCCGCTGGCCGCGAAGCGCGGCGGCTGCGCGCCGGGTACCGTGGGCACGCCGGTGGCGGGCGCGCGCGGCGACGCGCCGTCGCGCGGAGCGTCGGACAGCCGTTGCGCGATTTCTTCGTCGGCGCGCGCCTTCAGGTCCGCTTCGTCCTTGATCTTCTCGGGCCACTGGCCGATCGTCGTCTGTCCGAACGTATCGAACAGGCCGTCATAAGCGGCCGCACCCTGCGGGACCGCCACGGCCTGCAGGTCGCCGAGGATCAGTTGGTGCGTGCCGGTCCGCCCGTCGACGACGATGAACACGCTGGCCACGCGGCGCGGATCGACGCGGCCGTCCAGCGACAGCGGCGTCAGGCCGCGCATCAGCGTCGGGTTCAGCGCCTGGGAGGGGCGCACGGGCGGGCCGGCGCGCATGCCCATCGCGCGCGGGTCGACCGCGCACAGCGGCAGCAGCACGTTGCGCCGCTCGAACGGCGCCAGCGTGATCCGGGTCGCGCCGGCATGGTCGGGCCATGTGGCGCCATCGTCGTCGCCGACGCGCAGGTTGATGATGACGTCCTGCGCGCCGACGTTGGTGATCGGCAACACCAGCGCGCCATGGCGCGAGAGATCCCACGGGCCGCGCGTCGGCCGCAAGATCACGTGCGGCCATTCGACGCCGCCCTGGAAGGCGACCCGCCAGCGCGTATTCGGCTGCGGTGAAGGGCCGGCGCGCATCGCGAAGCCATCGGTGATCGTCGTCAACGTTTGCGGCGCCGGGGCGGCCGCGGGTGCGGCGCAGCCGGCGGGCGCGCGTGCCGGCGTCTGCTGCGCGAGGCCGGGCGCCGCGAGCGCGAACAGCGTGGCTGCCAGCAGGCCACGGGATCCGAGCGCCGCCGGCCGCCGCGCGCGTACCGCCCGGGTACTGCGGGGGAAATTCCTCAGGCCGCTATCGTCGGTCCGGATGGTGGCGTCGGTCGGGTGGAACGGCATCGGCCTCTCTCGTCGCGAATCGATGTCGGACGATGGTAGCACTGGCCTTCCGGGCGTCCGCCGAGCGCCGTGGCGTGACGGTCAATCGGACGCGACTGATTGACCGCTTGCGCTTAGTGTGCGCCGGCGCCTAGTAGCCCCGTGTCCGATCGACGAGGTTCAGCAGCGGCTCGCCGGCCCGTACGCGGCGTACGTTGTCGGCGATCTGGCGCACCATGTCCGATGCGTGCACCGTCGACGCCATGTGCGGCGTGATGACGATGCGGGGCTCCTGCCATAGCGGCGAATCCTCGGGCAGCGGTTCGACGTCGAACACGTCGAGGATCGCGCCGCGCAGGTGTCCGTCGCGCACCGATCGCAGCAGCGCGTCGGCGTCGACGTGCGGGCCGCGTCCGCAATTGATGATCGCCGCGCCCGGCTTCATCATCGCGAACGTGCGCGTGCCCAGGATGCGCGTGGTCTGCGGCGTCAGCGGCAGCAGGCAGACGCAGATGTCGAGTTCGGCCAGGAAGCCGGGCAGGCCGTCCTCGCCGGCGAACATCGTCACGCCGTCGATCTCGTGCGCGCCGCGCGACCATCCGCTGACCGTGAAGCCGAGCTTGACCAGTTCGCGCGCCACGTGCCCGCCGATCGCGCCGATCCCCATGATGCCGACCTTCGTCCTGCCGGCCGGGCGTTGGCCGGGATCGTTCCATTCGCGTCGCGGGCGTCCGTTCAGGATCGCGTCGAATCGCCGGTGGAAATGCAGCACGCCCCAGATCACGTACTCGGCCATGCCGTGCGCGAGGTACGGATCGACGATGCGGGTCAGCGGCACGCCGGGCGGCAGCGTGGGGTCGGCCAGGATGTTGTCGACGCCGGCGGCGGTGCCGCTGATCAGCTTCAGGTTGGGCAGGCCGGCCAGCACGCCCGGCGCCGGATGCCAGCAGGCGACGACGTCGACGTCGGCCGGGTCGACGTCGGGCCATACCGCGCAACGGACATCGGGAGCGTACTTGTCGAACAGGCGCTTCAGGCCCGTCATGTCCTGGGTGGCGCTATGGAACAGCAGCGTGGGCATCTCAACGGGTCTCCATGCGGTTCAGGCCGCACCAGCGGGCGATGAACACGGTCAGGACGGCGGTGCAGTCCATCATGCTGTCGAGCGATACCCACTCGTCGATGCCGTGGTAGCTGGCGCCGTCGGGCCCGTAGCAGGTGGCCGGCGTGTCGCCGTACAGGTTGAAGAACTTGGCATCGGTCGTGCCGGTGAACGACGACGGCGGCAGTTCTCTGCCGATCACGTCGCGATAAGTGCCGGACAGCGCCTGCATCACCGGCTCGTTGATGTCGATGACGCAACCGTCGGACTGGAAGCCTTCGTAAACGAGGCGATAGGACAGGCTGTCGCGTCCCGGGTGCCGCGCGTGCGCATCGGCCAGCACGCGCTCGATCTCGGCCTTGGCGTTGGCGACCGGCATGTCCGGGTAGAAGCCGACGCGGATGTCGCTGCGGCAGTACGTGGGCACCGACGACGCCCATTCGCCGCCCTGGATCTTGCCGAGGTTGAAGTTGACCGGATGGTCGTGCTTGAGGAAATAGCCGTGGCGCGACTTGGGCGCGTTCCACTGCGCTTCGAGCGCCTTGAGCGCGCCGAACAGGTGGAACGAGAACTCGATCGCGCCGACGCCGGTGTGCGCGACCGACGCATGCACCGGCTTGCCCAGCACTTCGATCGCGAACCACATGACGCCCATCTGGCAGGTCATGATGCCGGGCAGGGGTTCGGGGATCACCGCCGCGTCGGCCGTATAGCCTTCGAGCAGGCAGGCGAGCGCGCCGTTGCCCGTGCATTCCTCCTCGACCACCGATTGCAGGAAGACCTTGGCGGCCGGCTCGTAGCCGAGCTGGCGCAGCGCCTTGAACGCCATCGTGAAGGCGACGATGCCGGCCTTCATGTCGCTGGCGCCGCGTCCGTACAGGCGATCGCCGTCGATCTCGGCGCCGAACGGATCGTGCCGCCACAGTTCGCGCGCGCCGATCGGCACGACGTCGATGTGGCCGTTCAGGATCAGCGACTTGCCGCGCACCGGGCCGGCGGGCTCGTGGATGCCGACGACGTTGCGGCGCCCGGCATACGGCAGGATCGACGGCGAATACGCCGGATGCGAGCGCAGCTTGGCGTCGTCGATCTCGAACTCGTGGATGCGCGTGCCCAGCGCCTCGAACGCCTGGCGGATCACGCGTTGCGCGCCGGCCTCGTCGCCCAGCAGAGACGGTTCGCGCACCAGCGCGGTGAGCAGCGTGATCGACTCGTCGCGCAGGCCGCGTGCCGTTTCGATCATCGTGCGTTCGGACAGCGCGGGGGCCGCGGACAGACTCGATTCCATGATGGCCTCGCTGGTCGGGGAAATGCGCATGCTAGCCCGGTTGCGCGGTCAGCGGGGCGGCGATGGGGCGCATTCGGAGCACACCGGTGGGGGCATCGGTGTCGTGGCCATTGTGCGCGAGCACCCGTAGGCGCGGCGGCACTGGTGTTGGCGCGGGGGGGCGTGCGCAGGACCTGTGAGCAGGACCTTACTGCGGTTCGCTCCCCAGGGTTCCGCGGAAATCCGTCGGCTCGGGCTGCCCTTTTCGGGCGGCTTTCTCCCGGGCGATCCTGTGATTCATCTCTGCCGCCACGAACTCGGTGCGCTTGCCGAGCCGGCGTGTAGCCAGGTACTCATCGCGCGCGATGTCTCCGCCACCGATCGCGAAGAGCGCGGTGCTCACGTCCACGATCGTCTGCGACGTCGGCGACAGTCGGCCGCTACCGGGCACGATGCCGCCCCATTGCGTGTCCTGGACATAGAAGACGAGATCGACGCAGTCGGAAATCTCCACGCCTTCGTCGCGCGCCAGGCTCGACACGATGCCGGACGTGCGGAATCCCATTTTTTTTGCCAGCTCGTAGACAGCGCCGATACCCGATTTCGTCGCACCGATGTTCACGACGGTGTCATCCCGGGAAAACGGCTGAAGAAGGTGCTCCGCGTGAGCCAGCATCTGCTGGGGGTGCTCGTACTCCGCGCCCGAATAGCCGACGAAGGTGATCACATGCCATTTCCTGGCGGCGAAGTACGCTGAAATGTCGGCATGCGTCGATTCGGCCCGTATCTCGGGGGTGCGGCAGGACGAGGCCGCGGCCCCGGAGTACCCGAGCGCTGCAATGACACAGGCGGCGGCCGATACGGCACGCATCAGTCTGGATGCCAGGTATCGACCCTGGGCGCCGGAGGAACAGACCCGGGGTGGAAATTCCGGCATCTCGAGCGTTGATCCAGGAATCGGCATGTCATGAACTCCGTTGTCGTATTGCGGCACCGCCATGCCCGGCGCCTCATCGGGAAAGGCTACCAGGGTGGCGCCTTCTTGCCACCCTTGCGCGTCGCGGCGAACGTCACCCGTGGCAAGTCGTCGACGCTCGGTCGACCGCGGCACTACGTGCTCATTTCTGCGGCGTGTCGCCGCTCGACTCGTATGGCGGTCCGGACGGAAGCCCGTTCACTCGAGGATCGCGCCGACGTCGTCAATGACGAGTCGTCTCCGCCATCCCGCGACGAATCGCCCGCAGCGTGATGCCTTCATTCGCCTCATAAGTGCCTTGGCCGACGAAGCGCGGGCAAGCTCGCGACCCGGCGTGATGCAGTGCGACGACCTCCCAGTCCCGATTGAACACCGGGCTGCCGGAACTGCCCGGATCGGTCGGCGTCCGGTAATGCATCAATCGTTCCTGCGGGCAGACATCGAGCAGCGTGCTGTCCTGAAGCGAGAATTGCAACTCGCCCGTCCGCGGGTGGCCGACGACGAACACCTTGGTCTTCGCGGATGGCCAGGGCGTGGCGTTCGATACCGCCAGGCCGGTCGAGCCGGCGGGCGTGCTTCCGAGCAGGCAAACGGTGACGTCGAGATTGCGGGGCTCTTGCTCGACCTTGCCCAGTTCACCTGGCTGGGAAGTGAACAGCACCTGGCTGATCGCGTGCGAAGAAGGCCTGCCTGCGGCGAGTTCCGTCTGGAAGGTCACGCGCGCCTTGCCGGGGGATACCGCATTCGTCACGTCATCGCTGATGACATGCGCGTTGGTGACGAACAGCAGTGGATGAGAAATCGAGAAGACATCTCCTTTGACCAGAAAACCGGTGCCTTGCCGCACGCCGTTGTCGTCCACGACACAGCCGACGTTCGGGCAGACGTCGAGCATCTTGCGGATGTCGCCGACGGTGAACATCTTCTCCCCGGAGAAGTTCTTCTCCAGTTGATCCGGATGGTCCCGCAACCGCTGCAACTGCCAGGCGTTGGCCGACCATCGTCGCTGCGTACGCAAGACATGCTGGTCGAAGATGCGGGCCAGGCGGCCCGAACAGGTGTCCGCCAGCGGATTGCCCTTCCAGATCTCCCGCACCTGCCGGTAGTAGCTTTCGACCTCGAACGGGCCGCAGCGTGGGTGCAGGAGGAAGCGGTACAACCACAGCTCGGCCTGATCGCACCACGCGTTGCCTGGTTCCAGGCGATTCAGCGCGAGCGATGCCTCCGAGGCGGTGGACCGTGCCCAAGGGTCGTCGGCATCGGCCGCAGCCTTCGTCTTTGCCTGCTCGAGGACCGACCGGGCGAATTCGCGCAGCGGAGGGTCGTACGGATCGGCGCCAATTTCATCGAGCAGCCGCGTGCGCAGCGCCAGCACGTTGACGTCGAGGAAGAAGCTCGGGCTGGCATCGGATTGCTTGCGATAGCAGTCGACGGCCGCGCGCAACTCGTTCACGTCCTGGGTCCGCACGTATCGCTGCTTGCGGATGCGGCCGCGCAACCCGTGGTAATCGGCGCCCTGCCTGACGTACTCGAGGTCGGCCGGATCGGCTTCGGCGCCTCGCTGCACCTCGTTGAGCAATATCTGAGCCTGATCGAGCCCGCCGAGTTCCACCGTCGCCTGGGCCAACAGGCGCTGGATGACCGGGTCGCAGCCTCGCGCGTCATGCCAGGCCTGGCCAACCGATTGCACGAGATCGAAATGACGATGGCGCCGGAAGGTGTCGACGATCGTGCGAACGACGTGCTTGTCCAGCGTGGAAGTGGCCGAGGCGATCTCGACCGCGATCGCCTGAGCGGCCTCGGCGAGATCCGGGGCGGGCACGTCGGGATAGTCGCCGCGCGCGAGCGCGTCGACGATGTCCTGCGTTTCGGACGGCGTCACGGCAAGTCCGCGCCGATCGCCTCGGCGAAGAGCCCGCGGAATCGCTTGCCGGCGAAATAGTGGGTGATCGTATGCCGCCAACTCCCCCAGTTGCTCTCCCTGACATCCTCGACCGAGCGGCCTTCGGTCGGTGAGTAGTCATTGCTCAACTTCGGATCGAGGCCACAGACCGGATCCAGCGGATCGTAGACATTGATCCAGCGCCGCAGCCGGGCAGGAAAGTCGATCGTCTTCGTGGCGGGCGCGCGCAGTTGTTCCTGGACTTCCGTGATGCCCAGCGGCGAGCCGAGCGTGAACAGCACGTCCACCGGCGGGCAATCGGGGTGGTTTCGAAGGACGTCATAAGCGACCATCGTCCCCATGCTGTGCGTGACCAGCACCAGCTTCTCGGCGTTGCCCAGCGCCTGCGTCATGTCGGCGAGCAGGCGGTTGCGCAGTTCTTCCCGTACCTGGTATTCCTTCCCGCCGCCGGGGCTGGCGTAGCGCTTGTCGAACAGGAAGTAATAGGCCTCCATGGCGGCCTTCTTGATGATGAAGGCCTTGGCCGGTGTCGGCAGCCAGGAGGCGATCTCGAGTTCACCCGGTTGCCGGGCGATCGGGGCGTCCGCGGCGATTCCCGGATCCGGCGGAGAGGCCGCTGCGGCCGCCTGCATTTCGGCTTCCATGCCGACGAGGAATGCCCGCTCTTCCTCGGTGATCGGCTGAGGCTCGGCCAGATCTCCGGCCACCTCGTCGAGATTTTCCGTCCCGATGACGACCTGACGCTCGGCTTCGTAGTACGAATCGAACTCGGCTTCGTAGTCTTCGCCGTAGAAGACGTCGGCGTAATAGTTGAACACCCCCGGCACGCCCTTGGTGTCGAGATCGATGCCCGGATTGATGCCGTCGAACGGCGGCGGCGCGTCGGTACGTTCCAACCCCCAGCGCCAGATCTCCTCGAGCTTGTCCGGAGGGGGCTTCTTCGCGAGCCCATGAACGAATACGACGGCGTACTTTCTCATGATTCTTTCGGCTCCGATGGCCCGGCATCGCGCGTGACGGGCGTACACGGGCATCGCGATGGCCGATTCAGGCTACATCAATTCCCGGTTCCGCTCCTCCCTAATTCTGATGAGTTTTCTGGATGCGGTCGGAGCGGTCGGAGCGGTTGGGGCCCGATATCGCTAGGGATGCGCGCGCGAGCAGTGGTAGCCTTGACGCCTGCGGCACCGTTGCGTTGACTTCGGTGCGGCAGTGAGTGCATCGACAATATGCAGGTGCGTTCCGCCAGTTCGACTGGTGGCCCGAGCTTCAACGCAAAGGGCCCCGATCCGACACCATCGTGCTGATCCTCGTTCAGTTTCCGCTGATCGATCTGCGGTCGTTCATCGCCGCGGACACGGGCCGTCTGGCGACGCCGGTATTCCCGGTGCTCGATCCGCCGACGGGCCGTGGCCGGGACTGGTTCGTGCGCGGATCCGGCGCGATCCGCAAGCGCTACTCGCGCGACGAAGATCAGCTCGGCAGCGAAGACTACTTCTGTGATGCCTCCGGCCTCGTCCGTTTCCAATCGCGCCCGCTGGCCGGCCACCCGCTGCGCGAGCGCGCGCAGCCGTATCTCGCGTTCCGCCGGCTGTTCTGGGATGGCCGCCTCGACCACGCGCAGCCGGCGTCGGTCGTCGGCCGCGTCGACGTCGGCATCGGTTTCAAGCCGCAAGACCGGGGATCGGATCTCGCGCTCGACGGCCGCGACATCGACGCATTGCTGCACGCGGTGCTCGCGCAGAGGATTCGCGGCACGTGGAAGCCGCCCGCCGTGGCGGCTGCCGAGCCGCTGGCCTACGTGGGCCGTGACTTGGCCGCGACGCTGTTGCGGGCCACGACCCGCGCCGACCGGCGCGCGGACGCGCTCGCCAGTGCCTGGTGGCTGCAGGTCGGCCGGCCCACCCTCATCGTCGAGTTCGATCGCAACGAGGACGCGGCGGCGCTACCCGCACGCGCCAGGGCGCTCGACCTGCCGCAGTTGTGGGAGGACAGCGCGATTCGCGTCCACTTCTACACCTTCACGCACGAGGGGATGCCGGTGCCCGTGTGGTTCATCGGCCATTCGTTCCCGCATCACCGCCGTGACGTCCGTGCGCGGCTGCGCCGCTGCCTGACCCGCATGAGCGCGGAGATCGCCGCCTTGCAGGTGCTGGGGCGGATGACGACGGATCCGCGCTTCCGTGTCGAGATCGAGCGCCCCGATGCCGCTTATTTCGATCACTTCGTCACGTCGTCGATGCAGCAGGTCCTGGCGGCCCGCCGCGCCGGCGTGACGCAGGTGGTGATGACCGACCTGGTGCTGGCCGCGCTGGAGGCCGCCGAGCCGGGGGCTTTCGCCAATCTGCGGAACCTGTACGGTGCGCTCGGCGCGCGTGGGCGGCATTTTGCCGATCGGCTGCTCAATCGCGTCGAGGCCGTCAAGACGACGGCACCGCTCACTTATCGGTACGACTTCTTCCTCGCGCATTCGAGCGCGGATGCCGCTGCGACGAAAGCGGTCTTCGACGGACTGACCGCGCGCGGCGCGAAGGTGTTCCTCGACAACAGAATGCTCGAGCCCGGCGACTTCTGGACCGATCAGCTCCAGGCGGCACAGAAGGCGAGCCGCGTCACGATCGCGCTGGTGTCGGCCACGGCGGTGAAGTCGCTGTGGTTCAAATCGGAGTGCACCGAGGCCTTGAACCTGATGAACGCCGGACTGTCTCATCAGCTCGTGGCACTGTTCTCCGATCCCGACCTGCTGCTCTACGGCATGAACGTCGTCCAGGGCATCAAGCTCACCGATGGGATTACCGATGTCGTCCTCGATGCGTTGATGCAGTCGCTGGCACGGGTCGCCGAACGCGCCGCCGCGCCATGAGCGTCGAGTGAATCGGGTTGGCGCCGGCCGCGCGCGGTGCGCATGATCGACGATTCCGTCATTGCTGGCCCGGCATCGCCGAGTGTTCGAGCAGTTCGTCGAGCAGCCGCTGCAAGCGCTCGTTGATGACGGCGATGCTGGCCTCGACCACGTCGATCAGCGCATCGCGCGCGGCCAGGTCGTCGACCGTGTAGTAGCCGCCGGGGCCGAACAGCAAGATCAACTGCCGTTCGGAGACCGGCGAGACGGTCTTGCCCTCCTGGGTGCCCGCACGCTCGCGCCAGCGCGTCAGCAGCGCCTCGCGCCGGGTCTGGCCGCCGCCGGCTTGCGCCGGCTGGTTCAGGTAGCGCCAGATCGAGGCCGGGAATAGCCGCGCGCGCGGCGGGCCTTCCCACAGTTCGCGCAGCGCGTTGGGCTCGGTGTCCAGGTGCCCGCGCGCCGTGCCCGATTGGCTGATCAGCGCGGTGCCCGATTCGGCGGTACCGCCGACGATGCCGGTCACGGCGCCGGTGGCCGCGGCCGGTGACACCAGGCCCACGACACCGGAGACAAAGGCCGTCATGCCGCCGACGATGGCGCTGGCCTGGCTCATGCGCCGGCTCCATTGATCCTCGAGCTTGCGCAACTGGTCGCGTAGCTGGTCGCCGCGCTCGTTCTCGCAGTCCAGGTGCGCGGTCACCGCGTGCACGTCGAGCATCGTGCGCAGCACCCGCTGCGTGACCTGCTGCTCCAGGCGCAGTACGGCGATCGCGTCGGCTGCGGCGCCCGTGCGCCGGGCCTGCGCGTCGAGGACGGCCATCCGCGCGAGCAGCGTATCGGCGCCGATGATCGTGGCGATCTCGGCCGCTGCCGGAGACAGACCGGTCGACGCGGTCATGGCGTCTGGGGCGCCGGTCGCTCCGGCTGGTGCCGAAGCGATCGCCGTTTCGATCGAGGTTGTCACCGGTGCCGGTGCCAGCACGGCGCCGGCCGCGTCATCGGGCGCCGTGGCGCCAGTCCCGGCACGGGCGCCGAGGTTCACGCACTGGCCGCCCGTGGTCGTCTGCAGCAGCGACGAGCGGCGGGGGGCCGTGATCTCGCAGCCTTGCAGCAGCAGCGCCAGCGCCAGCAAGGCGGTGATGCCGCGCGGCGGCATGCGGCGGGCTGATCGGGCTTGGTCGTCGGTTGCAGAGGCGGTGGTCATGGTCGAGTCGTGGCGGAGGTCCGATTCACCAGTAGGTCACCACCATTTTCGTCGCCAGCGCATAGAGCAGGCAGGCGAACACCCGCTTCAGCGTCAGCACCGGCAGTCGGTGCGCCGCGCGAGCGCCGAGCGGCGCGGTCAGCACGCTGGCGACGACCAGCGAGAGCAGCGCGGGCAGATAGATGAAGCCGAGGCTGTACGGAGGAAGCCCCTCGATCTGCGAGCCGCTAAGAAGGTAGCCGAGGGTGCCGACCACGGCGATCGGCACGCCGATCGCGGCACCGGTGCCGATCGCGACGTGCATCGTCACGCCGCAGAACAGCATGAACGGCACGGTGAGAAAGGTACCGCCTGCCGATACCAGTCCGCAGATCACGCCGAACAGCGTGCCGATCGCCATGAGCCCGATCGGCCCGGGCAGGTGCCGTCCGGCGGAAGGCTTCCTGCCGAGAAGGATCTGGGTGGCGCCGCCGTAGACGATCACGGTGAAGGACAGCGCCAGCGCTCGCTGCGAGATCCAGCCCGATGCGAGCGTGGACAGCAGGCTGCCGGTGAGCATGCCGGGCGCCATGCGCCGGACGATGTTCCAATCCACCGCGCCGTGGCGATGATGTTCGCGCACGCTCGCGCTCGACGTGAAGATGATCGACGCCATGCCGGTGCCGAGCGCGAGGTGCACCGCATGCTCCGGCGCGAATTGCTGGGCGGTGAACATGGCCGCCAGGATCGGCACCAGCGTCATCCCGCCGCCGATGCCCAGAAGGCCGGCGAGGAATCCGACGCCGGCACCGGTGGCGAGGTAGGCGAGGATCCAGGTCAAGGGGCGGGAGCAAGCTGGGGCATGGGCATGGCGGAGCCGCACGGCGGAGCGGCGTCGCGGCGTATCGCCGCCGGGCATGCGGCCGTTGCCATGCGGGTGTGCCGCCGGCCCATGCGAGGAACCTGTTCACATCGTGCCTGCCCGGCCCGCGCCACTGCCTGCAATGTCGTCTCCCATTGCCGGATCTCCGGCACGGCACCCTCGAAGGCGCCCGGGGCCGATCTTACTACCGTCGGGTTGCGATCCCGCAGCAATGCGCACCCTCCCGCACAGCGGAACTTCGATCTCGTTCATCGACATCTCTCCCGCGGGACGATCACAATCGCGTGATGTCGATCACCTCGACTTCGTATCCCTCATCGCGCCAGAGCGCCACGGTCTCGGCCGTTCCGCCCGCGCCATCCCCTGGCCGGCCGTCCCACACCGCGATGACGACCGGCTGTTCGTCGAGCCGCTCGGCGTATTCGATCGCGCGGCGCAGGATCTCCCGGTTGGCGGTGCCGAAGGCTCGTGGCAGGTCGGCGGCCGGCGGGCATGCCGGCTGCAGTGGGGGAAGGAGTTCGACGTTCTTGGCATTCCGGACCTTTGTCCAGCGGTCAGCCCAATCGGGGCCGATCGAGAGGGAGGCGAAGTCCGCTTCCGGGAAGGGCAGCACGACCGTTGCGGTGCGTTCGAGTTTGGTCAGCTCTTCGAGGAACAGCAAGTCGGTTCCGCATGCGGCGGAGCCGAAGCCATGCAATGTGCCATGTTGCGTGAGCCGTTCGCGGATCGCTTTCCGGACGGCACCGACCTTCTCGCATGGAAAACGTGGTGCCGCGCGCCCGGCCGCATCGACCATGTGCCCGCAGTAGGCGAGCACGCGGGGTACCGGCAACGTGTCGTCGAGGCGGTTCTCCGGCTGTTTCAGAGCGCGCAGGTTCCGGCGCGCCTGACGGCGCATGATCGCGATGTTCTGATGCCTGCCTGCCGCTTTGGCGACGGCGCGGCCATACCAGTCGCGCGCGTCGTCGAAACGCTGCTGCAGCAGGTAACCCTCGCCGAGGGTCGCGAGGTCCCATTCGTCCAGCTCCGCGATCGCCCGCTTTCGTAGTGCCTCGACCACTGTGCCGGCCAGTCTGTACATCGTTGCCGGGTCCCCGCGTTGCAATGCGATCGATGCGGCGTTGATGCCGTTGAACGCATCGCCCGTGCGCTCGTAGGCTTCCAGATAGAGCTCGTACGCACGCTCCCGGTAGCCTTGGTCGCCGGTCTTGAGCCAGTGTGCCTTGTATCGGCCAGCCAGCAGGCCGGCGCTCTCGGCGTCGAGATGGCCTTCGCGCTGCAATGCTTCGAGTATCTCGACCGCGCCATGGTTGTCGCCATTCTTGCTCATCGCCAGCGCTCTTAGCTGCCTTACCCGTAACAGCGCTGGCGGCGCACTGTCGAGCACGTCCAGCGCGGGGCCGAAGGCGCCCAGGCCGATCAGCGTGACGGCGGCGGCAATCAAGGGCGCTTCGTCGGTCGATGCGGTCTTGCGCCATTCGGCGACCACGTCGAGGACGCGGCGTGCATCGGTCATCGCCGCGCCGCGCAAGCGTGCGACGAACTCGTCGGTGACCTTGCGATCGGCCGTTTCCGCGCGTGCCGACGCCGATCCGGCCGGCGGGGCCCGGCGCGCGATCAAGGTGTTCAGCAATCGCTGGACCGGCTCGCCTTCCGCGCGTTTCGTGCCGTTGAAGTCCAGCCAGACGCGGCTGTCGAGAAGCGGTGGCATCACGCTGTCGTCCAGTCGCAACGGCAGCAAGCGGAAGTGCGTGTCCTCGACCGCCCGCTTGACGAGGATATTGGCCTCTTGCTGGCACCAGGGCGATTCGATCCAGCCGCGGCTGACGAGCAGCACCGCGGCTCGGCTGCGCTGCAGCGCGGACTGCAACTGGCCGGCAAGGTACTCGCCGAGCTCCAACTCGCGCTGATCGATGAACACCCGCAGCCCGGCGCCTTCGAGCCGCGCGACGAGGCTGAGCGCCCAGGCGCGGTCGGTCGATCGGTAGCTGACGAACACGTGGTACTCGTCGGCGCCGATCTCGGGAATGGCTTCGGTAATCGTCCGGATCGGAGCCGGCTCGATGGCGCGCCGCTGCGGCTCGATGTCGAGCAGTGCGAGGACCGCGTCGATCGGGCAGGCGTACACGTAGCCGTACGCGGCGCGGCGGCGGTCGTCGACGTCCCCCACATGCCGGATCAGATGGCCGATCAGCGCCCCGTCGACGAGTACCGGGCTGCCGGAAAACCCGTGGAGCGGGGAGGCGTTGCCGGCCGCGATCTGCTCGGAGTACAGCAGCACCGCCGGCTGATCGCCGTCGGTCGACGTCGCCGGATCCTGCACGTGTCCGTCGATCGGCAGTCCGGACGCATTGCCGCCGTTGTTCGCGAGCGCCGGAAATCCGTACGCGTCCCAGGACGATTTGCGGTCGAGACGTTCCGCCACCGGCAGCGGCGTAGCCGGCAACGCCTCGTCGAGCATCAGCACCGCGGCGTCGCGTGCCGGATCGCTCTTCAACAGCCGCGCCTTGCAGGTTCGACGGCCCGAGCCCGTGCCGACCAGCACGTCGTAGCTCTGGTCCGGTTGCCATGAGCGCACGACGTGCTCCGCAGTGCCGACTCGCTGCGGCGCGATCAGGTAACCGCTGCCGCTGCTGCCGTCGGGGCTGCGGATGTAGACGCAGGCCTGCTTCAGCGTGTCGAGCGTGTCGTCAGGCATGGCTGCTCTCCGCGGACAGGTGGCGCATCAGACCTTCGGTGCTGATCGGCGCATCGTCGGCGGCGAAATGGACGTCCGCGGCGAGCACCGCGTCGCCGTCGAGGTCGATACGCGCATAGGTCGGCACCGCGCGTCGCCAGCGATCGAGCTTGCTGCGTTCCAGGTCGTCGACGAAGCGTTCCAGCGCATCGCGGCCGATCGCTTCGTCCGGCTCCCATACCTCGTCGGGAACGCGCATCAGATCGGCCCAGGTGCCCGTGTTCAGGTAGACCGGCAGCGGGGTGTCGCCATCGCCCAGTCCGACGCGTTTGGCCAGGTGGGTATGGCCATAGACGATCACTTCGAAGCCCGCCGCGGCCGACCGGCGAGCGGGCACGAGGTAGGTGCCTTGCTCCTTGTCGATCGCGAACGCATTCCGATGCACGGACAACTGGCCGCGCAGTGCCTTGTACAGCGCCGCGCGGCGCGCTGCGCGCACGTGCTCCTGCACCGCGTTGGCAGCGCCTTTCAGCGCATCGCCAAGGGCGCTTACCTGTCCGGCCGCGCCGCCGGCGGCGAGGTCTTCGGCCAGGTCGAACATCCGTTGGTCGATATCGCTGCCGGCCGAGATGAGCGTCTGGTCGGCCGGCTCTCCGGTTGCCTCGTCGTAGTCCACCGCCCATTGCCGGCGAAACTGTCCGAAGAACTGCCAGACGTCCCGCACACCGACCGCACCGAGGGCGGCGGCGATCGGCAGGGCCCCGGCATCCTCGGGCTTGAGCAGGTCGATGAACGGGTAGTCGGCTTTCAGGGGATTCATCACGTCGACGACGAGCCGGCTCCCGGGCAGCGCCGGGAAGGCGGGGGCCACCGGGAGCCGGCGCGACAGCTGCGAGCGAACGCGGCGCAATGCCCCGTGGGGCACCGCATTCCACGCATCGAACCGGTTGCCATGCTCGATGAGCACGCGGCCGTAGGCGCAGGCCTCGTTGTCGTAGATGAAGTCGATCCGTCCGGGGCCAAGGCGATCGAGCAGGCATTGCCGGGGGCCCGGCAGCGAAAGCTCGATGTCGTGGTTGCCGAGCATCAAGGTCAGCGCGCCGCCGCGATCCTTCACGAAACGCCGCAACGCGTCCCAGACGGGCGCCGTGTGCGCGAAGATGCTCTGCAACTTCTGCCTGGCTACCGCGGGATCGGCGCTGAACGCTTCAAAAGGCGGTTCGGCGAGAAAGTCGACGATGTCGCCGGCGATCACGAGCCGGCAGTCGTGGTCGACCGACGGCGTTGGCAGGCGGTCGATGAAAGCCGCCAGCATCCCCTGAGTCTTTGCCGGAAAGATCTGGAAACCGCGAGAGCCATCCGCCGCTGGCGCGCCGCCCAGGTGGAGATCGGAGATTACGTAGATCGTCGTATGCACGGCACCTCCATTCCCACGAGGGCAGCACGCCAGTGTCCTGCGGGACAGGACACTGGCCAGCGCTTGGTGACTCGCCATTGAAGCGCCAGCACACGTCTGCTGGCAATCCTCAACGTTGTCGATGCGAGCCGCGGGCGTACTGTTGTTGGACTCTCTCTTCCGAACGCAAAGGTCCTACCGGGGCCGAGGCGTGGCGTGCGGCACCTCGGTTGCCAAGGGGCTCCAGGTTCGTCGAACCCGGGTGGCTCAGCCCAGGTGGCGCTGCAGGAACGCCTGCATCCGTTGCCAGGCCTGATCGGCGAGGCTGGCGTTGTAGACGTCGCCGCGGCGCTCGTTGAAGAAGCCGTGAGCGGCGTCGTAGCGGTGGATATCGGGCGCGAGGCCGGCACCTTTCATCGCCTTTTCCAGGGCGTCGACCGCCGCAGGCGTGCACCAATCGTCCTGGTTGGCGAAGTGTCCCTGGAACGGAATCTTGATGTTCACCGGATCGGCGAGCTCGGCGGGTGGGATGCCATAGAAGGAGACCGCTGCCGAGACCTCGGGCACGTGGACCGCGGCGGCGATCGTCAGCGCGCCGCCCATGCAAAAGCCCATCACGCCCACCTTCGAGCCCGAGGCGGCCAGATGCATCGCCGCGCCGCGGACGTCCTGATGGGTGGCGCCGGGGAAGTCGAGGCCGCTCATCAGGTGGTTGGCCTCGTCGGGCTCACCGGTGACGCGGCCCTTGTACAGATCGGGTGCCAGCGCGTTGTAGCCGGCGCGCGCGAAGCGGTCGGCCACGCCGCAGATCTGGTCGTTCAGGCCCCACCATTCCTGGATCACGATCACCGACGGACGCCCTTTGCCGGCCTCGGCGTAGTAGCCGCCGCAACGGCCGCCGTCGGGCCGGTTGAATTCGATCTTCTGTCCCATGGGATGTCTCCTTGTGATGATGGCCGTTCACGTACGGCGTAGGGGTTGCAGACAAACCGCCATTCTTGCTCAGAAGACGTCCGAGGCGGAAGACGAAAGCGTCGTGCGAGCGGTCGATGGCCACTTCATCGCGGGCCTGGGCATGTCGAAGTTCTTAGGGCCGAACGCGACGGTCAAGCCGCGCCCCGAAGGCAACGTCGATCCGTTTGGCATGACCAGGCGCTGCCGCGAGCCGATGGGTGTCCACCGGGCGCTGAACGCAGCCCTTAGTCGGCGGCGTTTCGTGCGTCCGTCGCCGTGGGCATCGCCAGCAGGTGCTCGCGCGCGGCGCGCAGCATCGCGTCCGAGCGCTTGGGGTCGGTCATCACGCGCGACAGCGCGAGCGCGCCCACCACGGTGCTGACGGCCGCCATTGCGGCGGCCTCGTCGCGCGTGCCCAGCGACTCGGCCATGCGCGCGATGTACTGGTCGACATGGCGGCTCATCACGTCGCGCGTCGACGCGTCGGCACGCCCCACGTCGCTGACCAGCGCGGCGATCGCACAGCCGGTCCGCGGCGAATCGCGGTGGGAACGGCTCAGATAGCTGCGGATCATCGCCGCGAAGCCACGCGGCTTGCCGCCGCCGGCGACGATGGCGTGCGCTTCGCCGGCCTGCAGCGCATGTTCGAGAGCCTCGTCGATCAGCGCCGCGCGCGACGCGAAGTGCGCATAGAAGCCGCCGTGCGTCAGGCCGGCGCGCTTCATCAGCGCGGCCACGCCCAGCGAGTCGAGGCCGTCGCGCCGGATCTGCTCGGCGGCTTCGTCCAGGATGCGTTGGTGGCTGCGGGCCTTGTCGGCTTGCGAATGTCCCATGGTGGCGGCGGTATGCGCTGGCGGTCCGTACACTGGTAGACCATTATTACACCGGCGAGCATCTGCGCCGGCGCCTCGGCGTGCGGGAAGGCAGGCTGTCCGTGCGCGACCCCGGTCGTTTCAACCATTCATCGAATATCGGAGACCAGTATGAGCGAGAAAGTCATCGTCGGCGGTGTCGGCATGATCCCGTTTTCCAAGCCGGGCGCCAGCCCCAGCTACACCGACATGGGCGCGGATGCGGTGCGTCGTGCGCTGGCCGATGCCGGCGTCGGCTACGAGCAGGTGCAGCAGGCCTATGTCGGCTATGTATACGGCGACTCCACCAGCGGACAGACCGCGCTGTACGAGGTCGGCCTGACCGGGATTCCGATCGTCAACGTCAACAACAACTGCTCCACCGGTTCGACCGCGCTGTACCTGGCGCGCCAGGCGGTTGCGCTGGGTGACGCCGATTGCGTGCTGGCGCTGGGCTTCGAGCAGATGCAGGCCGGTGCGCTGAAGTCGCACTGGGACGACCGCCCGCGCACCCGCGCCCGCTTCCAGCCGATCATGCTCGAGCTGACCGCCGACGTTCCGGATCTGCCGCAGGCGCTGCGCACCTTCGGCGGCGCCGGGCGCGAGCACATGCAGAAGTACGGCACCAGGATGGAGACCTTCGCCGCGATCCGGGCCAAGGCCAGCCGCCATGCCGCGAACAATCCGCTGGCGATCTTCAAGAGCGTGGTCACGACCGAGGACGTGATGAACGACAAGGTGATGTGGCCGGGCGTGATGACGCGCCTGATGGCCTGCCCGCCGACCTGCGGCGCGGCCGCGGCGATCATCGTCTCGGAACGCTTCGCGAAGAAGCACGGGCTGCGCACCGACGTGCAGATCCTGGCCCAGGCGATGACCACCGATCCGGTCGAATCCTTCGATCCGCCTTCGCTGATCAGCTATGCGGGATTTCCGATGGCACGGGCGGCCGCGCAGAAGGTCTACGAGAAGTCCGGCGTCGATCCGAAGGACATCCGCGTGTGCGAGCTGCATGATTGCTTCGCCCAGAACGAGTTGCTCAGCTACGAGGCGCTGGGCCTTTGCCCGGAGGGCGAGGGCGAGAAGTTCGTGATGGACGGCGACAACACCTACGGCGGACGGGTGGTCACGAACCCGTCGGGCGGGCTGCTGTCCAAGGGCCATCCGCTGGGCGCCACCGGACTGGCGCAGTGCTACGAGCTGACCAACCAGCTGCGCGGCACCGCCGACAAACGCCAGGTCGAGGATGTGCAACTGGCGCTGCAGCACAACCTGGGGCTGGGCGGCGCTTGCGTCGTGACGCTGTACGGCCGCGGCTGAGGCCGCCCGCATGTAGGCCCGTATACAGTCGCGCCGATCGGATTCGGATCCGCGGCTTGCAGGCCGCAGGTCCGGGATCCCATGGGCGCGCACCCGGAGGAGGAGGCCTGGCACGCTACCGTACCAGCGTGCGGCCTCGACATGACGACAACAAGAGGAGACGATCGATGGCGAGCTTCATTTTGCGGGGCGCCAGGCGCCTGACGATGTTCGCGGGGCTGTGCGCGGGCCTGCTGGCCGCAGCGCCGACGATGGCGCAAGGCTATCCGGAACGGCCGGTACGCCTGGTTTCCGTGACCAGCGCGGGCACCGGCGTCGACGACTACAGCCGCCGGCTCGCGACTTACCTGAGCCAGAAGCTCGGCCAGAGCTTCGTCGTGGAGAACCGGCCGGGCGCCAATACGATCGTCGCTGCCGACCACGTGGCGAAGTCCGCGCCGGACGGCTATACGATCCTGTACGGCGTGTCCAGCACGATGGCGGCCAATCCGGCGCTGTACAAGAACCTGCCATACGTGCCGGAGCGGGATTTCGTGCCGGTGGCCCGCCTGAACGCGATTCCGAACGTGCTGGTCGTTTCGGCGACCTCGCCGCATCGCAGCCTGGACGAGCTGATGGCCGCCGCACGTGCGAAGCCGGGCACGCTCAATGTGGGTTACGGAACCTCCGGCTACCGGCTGTTCCTTGCCGCGGTCCACGAGGCCGCCAAGGTCAAGGCCCTGGACGTGCCTTACAAGGCCACCGCCAGCGTGCTGCAGGACCTGTTCGGCGGTGTGCTCGACTACACCGTGCTCGAGGTCTCGACGGCGACGCCGCTGATCCAGTCCGGTCGGGCGCGGGGACTGGCGGTCGTCGGGCCGACGAGGGTCCAGGCGATTCCCGACGTGCCCACGTTGGCCGAGGCCGGCGTGCCGGGCGTCACGCTGATGAGCTGGACCGGATTGTTCGCGCCTGCCGGTACGCCCGCGGAGATCGTCGAGAAGCTCTCGCGCGCGGCGCTGGAGTTCGTGGAATCGCCACTGGCGATGGAGCACTACGCAAGCCGGGGCACGATCGCCTATCCGGCCGCGGGGCCGGAACTGGCCAGGACGATCGCCGAGGACCAGAAGGAGTGGAAGCGCCTGGCCGACGTCGCAGGGATCGAGCCGCAATAGCGCCGTGTCGCAGTATCCGGTTTCGGGCCCGGCGTCACACGGTAGTCGCGCGCCGCGAAGTCGCACGAGTGAAGCGGTCGACCCGGAAGTCCTGTCGGTTCGTGAACACGCTAGACTCGCCTGCTGAAGGAGACGCCATGAACCCAATTGCCGGACACACCGCTTCCACGAAACGCACGAAACCCCGCAGCGCGAGCGCCGTCGCGCGGCCTCGCCGGCTTGCAGGCCTGCCTGCGCTGGCGCTGGCCGCGGCGCTGACCTGGATGGCGCCCGGCCAGGCGGCAGCGCAGGCGAATGCGACCAAGTCTGCCGCGCCGTTCAAGATCGGTCTTCTGCTCGATATGTCGGGTCCTTATGCCGACATCACGGGACCGGGCAGCGTGGCGGCGGCGCGCATGGCGGTCGAGGATTTCGGCGGCAAGGTGCTGGGCCGGCCGATCGAGGTGCTGGCCGTCGATCATCAGAACAAGGCCGACATCGCCGCGGCCACCGCGCGCGAATGGTTCGACAACCAGGGGGTCGTCGCCATCGTGGACGTGGCCGCCTCGGCCACCGCGCTGGCTGCCAACGACATCGCCAAGGCGCGCAACAAGATCATCTTCTTCAACGGCCCGGGCACCACGCGCCTGACCAACGAGGCCTGCGGACCCTATTCGGTGCACTACACCTATGACAACTATGCGCTGGCCAAGGGCACTGCCGCGGGTATCGTCAAGCGGGGCGGCGACACCTGGTTCTTCCTGACCGCGGACTACGCGTTCGGACAGGACATGGAACGCGAAGCCACCACCTTCATCAAGGCCGGCGGCGGCAAGGTGCTGGGATCGGTGCGCCACCCGCTCAATACGTCGGACTTCTCGTCCTTCGTGCTGCAGGCCCAGGCTTCCAAGGCCAAGGTCGTCGGCCTGGCCAACGGGGGGGCCGATTTCGTCAACAGCATGAAGCAGATGGCCGAGTTCGGGCTCGCGCAGCGGGGACAGCAGCCGGCCGCCTTGCTGACCTTTCTGACCGACATCGACAGCCTGGGACTGCCGGCGGCCCAGGGCCTGCTGCTGACCGAGAGCTTCCTGTGGGACCTCGACGACGATACGCGCGCGTTCAGCAAGCGTTTCAATGCGCAGATGAAGCGCATGCCGACCAGCGCCCAGGCCGGCGTCCATTCGTCGACGCTGCACTACCTGAAGGCCGTGGCCAAGGCCGGCACCGACGACCCGGCAGCCGTCATGAAGATCATGAAGGACACGCCGATCAACGACTTCTTCGCGAAGAACGGCCGGATCCGCGAGGACGGGCGCATGGTGCACGACATGTACCTGGTCGAGGTCAAGAAGCCCTCGGAATCGGCCGGCCGTTTCGACTACTACAAGCTGGTCTCGGTGATCCCCGGCAACGAGGCGTTCCAGCCGCTGGCGGAATCGCGCTGTCCGCTCGTCAAGAAATGACCCAGACCCTGCCCGCGCTGCTCGAGCACCGGATCCGTGAGCATCCCGATGCCTGTGCACTGATCGATGGCCCGCCGGAGCGGCCCAGGCGCTACAGCTATCACGAGTTCGGCCGGCTCGGCGAGCGGGCCGCGGCCTGGTTCGCCGCGCGCGGGATCGTCGCAGGCGATCGGGTCGCGTTGTGGATGGTCAATCGCGCCGAGTGGCTGGCCGTCTATTTCGGCTTGCTGCGGCTCGGCGCCGCCGTGGTCGCCGTCAACACCCGCTACCGAGCCCCTGAACTGCAGCATCTGCTGGCCCTGTCGCGCGCGCGCATGCTGGTTACCGAGCCCGGATTCCGAGGCATCGATTTTCCGGCGCTGATCGATGAACTCGACGGCGCGCGCCTGCCGGATTTCGAATCCGTGGCGATTCTGCGGGAGCCGCAAGCCGGTGCGTCCGCCTCGTCGGCTTCATCGGTCTCATCGGCGGCTCGCTTGCCGCAACGGTTGGCTGGCCGGCCGGTCTTCCTTATCGATGCAGCGGGCAGCGCGGATACCGGTGACAGCGGTGACAGCGGCGAGAGCGCCCCGCCGGACCGCTCCGAGGCCGATGCGCCGGCCACGTTCTACACCACATCGGGCACGACCAAGGGCCCCAAGCTGGTCACGCATCTGCAGCGCACGATGGCCGGCCACGCGCTCGACGTCGCGCAGCGGCTGGGGTTCGATCGCGGCGATGCGCGCCTGGCGGCGATGATGCCCTTGTGCGGCACCTTCGGCCTGACCGCCGTGCTCGGTGCGCTGGTCGGCGGCACCCCGACGGTGCTGGTCGACGCCTTCGATCCGGTGCAGACGACGCGGCTGCTGCGCGACCACCGCATCACCCACGCGTTCTGGACCGATGACATGCTGCGGCGGCTGGCCGCGCAGGCCGACGGCGACCGGCCTTTTCCCGATGCGCGCCTGTTCGGCTTCGCGGCCTTCGGGCCGGGCGCCGGCGAGCTGGCCGAGACGCTGTGGGCACGCGGCATCCCCGCCCACGGCTTGTACGGTTCGAGCGAGGTGCACGCGCTGTTCGCGATCCAGCCCACTGCGCTGCCGATCGCCGAGCGCGTCCGTGGCGGTGGCCGGCCGATGTCCGTCGCGACCCGCGTGCGCGTGCGCGATGTCGAGAGCGGCGAGCTGTTGCCGGCCGGCCGGAGCGGCGAACTCGAGTTCGCCTCGCCGAACAATTTCGCCGGCTATTTCGACAACCCCGCGGCGACCGCGCAGGCGATCACCGAGGACGGTTTCTTCCGGACCGGTGACGTCGGCCAGTTGCGTGCCGATGGCACGTTCGTCTACCAGAACCGGGGCGACGACTCGATCCGGCTGTCCGGTTTTCTCGTCGATCCGGCAGAGATCGAGGATCCGATCAAGACGCTGCCCGGCGTCGCAGACGTGCAGGTCGTGGCGATCGAGATCGCCGGGCGCCAGCGCGCAGTGGCCTTTGTGATTCCGGCCGATGGCCAGGCTCCCGATCCCGAGGCCTTGATCGCGGCCGCAGCCGGCCTGATGGCCCCTTACCGGACGCCGGCCCGCGTCTGGCTGGTCGATGCGTTTCCGACCACGGCCGGCCCGAACGGCACCAAGATCCAGCGCGGCCGCCTGCGTGAGATGGCCCGGGCGCGCATCGCCGCCGAAGGCTAGCGGGCTGTGCGGGAACTTCTGGCCATGAAACGGTGCATTCGGCACAGAAGTTACCGCACAGCCCGCTAGGGTCAGAGCGCCTGGCTCACGAGGCTCAGTACCTCGTCGTAGATGCCGATCGCCTGGGCGATCTCGTCGGAGGTGACCACGCAGGGCGGGACGACGTGGATGCGGTTGTCCTGCACCATCGAGACGAGGTTGCGGGCGAGCAGCTCGGTCTTGATCCGGCCCATGGCGGCTGCCGGCAGCGGTGCCTTGGTGCCACGGTCGGCGACCAGCTCGATGGCCCAAAAGACCCCGAGACCCCGGACGTCGCCGATGATCGTGTGTTTGTCGGCGAGCTTGGCGAGGGCGGGCCCGAGGTGGTCGGTGCCGATCATCGCGGCATGCTCGACGATGCGCTCCTCCTTCATGGTGTCGATCGCCGCGACGATCGAAGCCATGGCCAACGGGTGGCCGCTGTAGGTGAGCCCGCCCGGAAAAACCCGCTCGTCGAAGGCGTGCGCGATCGGGTCGCTGATGATCACGCCGCCCGTGGGGACATACCCGGAGTTCACGCCTTTCGCGAAAGTGATCAGGTCGGGCACGACGCCATGCTGCCCGAACGCGAACCACGCACCGGTGCGGCCGAACCCGGCCATCACCTCGTCGGCGATATAGACGATCCCGAACTCGTCGGCCAGCGCACGCACGCCCTGCAGGTAGCCGGGCGGCGGCGGGAAGATGCCGGCGGTGCCCGGCACCGACTCCAGCAGGATCGCTGCGATCGACGCCGGCCCCTCGGATTCGATGATCCGGCGCAGGTGGGTAAGCGCGCGCTCGGTCTCCTGCTCGGGAGAGGTCGACCAGAACTCGCTGCGATAGGTGTGCGGCCCGAAGAAATGGACATGCCCACGGGCGTATTCGTTGGGGACGCGGCGCCAGTCACCGGTACTGACGATCGCGGCGCCGGTGTTGCCGTGGTAGCTGCGATACGTGGATAGCACCTTGTCGCGGCCCGTGAACAGCCGCGCCATGCGGATCGCGTTCTCGTTGGCGTCGGCGCCGCCGTTGGTGAAGAAGACCTTGCCAAGTCCCGGGGGAGCCAGCTCGGCGATCCGCTTGGCGGCCTCTCCACGGGCGAGGTTCGCGGTTGCCGGGGCGGCGGTGGCCAGCGTTTGCGCCTGTTTCGCGATGGCCGCGACGACCTTCGGGTGCTGGTGCCCGATGTTGGTGTAGACGAGCTGGCTGGAGAAATCCAGATAGGTGCGGCCGCTGTGATCCCAGACCTTCGTGCCGAGACCGCCGGCAATGACCAGCGGCTTCAGCGCAGCCTGGGCCGACCAGGAGTGAAAGACGTAGGAGCGGTCCAGCTCGTAGGTGAGGGCGTCGAGATCAGTCATCGTGGGGCCTCGTTTCGGCGGCAAGGTGCCGGGATCGGTGCGCCACCCTGGCCGTGGTCGTGGCAGGCACGTTATCATATTGGTGTTTAATCACCAAGGTGAGATCGTCATGAGCCGCCTGACCATTACCCTGTCCGAAGCCCGGTATCGAGCGCTGAAGGAAGCTGCCGTGCAGCGCGACAAGACGATCGGTCAGTTGATCGACGAAAGCCTGGACTTCTACGGCATCAAATCGCGCGAAGACGCCCGCGATCTGGTGCGCCGCGCTCGGGAACGGAGTCGGTTGCCGGACGATCAGGCGCTCGCCATGGCTCAGGAGCATGTTCGGGCGGTACGGCGCAAAGCATGAGCCGTCGACCGGTCATCGTCGACACGAACGTCGTGGTGGCGGGGCTGTTGACCGCCAACGCCGTGTCTCCGGTGGCACGCATCCTCGACGGCATGCTTGCCGCGGCCTTCCCCTTCGTGCTGTCGGAGCCGTTGCTGGCGGAGTACCGCAAGGTTCTCGTACGCCCCACTTTGCGCAAACAGCATGGTTTGACGGTACCGGAAGTCGATATCCTGCTGACCGATATGGTCCAGCAAGCCATCGTGCTGGTCCCGGGCGTGGGCCTGCCCGCACCTGACGTCGGCGATCAACTGCTTTGGGACCTGCTCGCCGCCCGGACGGATCTGGTCCTCGTCACGGGCGACCAGGCGCTGCTCGACGACATCGCGATGCAACCGCGTGTCCTGTCCCCACGCGCGTTCATCGAAGGGTGATCGCCTGACCGCTGCGGCCGCATCGCGGGCGAGCTTGGCCGGTACTCAGTCCACCGACAGATTGGCGGCCTCCACGATCTGCTTCCAGTCGGCCTGCTGCTGTTTGACGAACGCGCCGAACTCCGCCGAGCTGTTGCCGCCCGCCTGGCCGCCCATCTCGGCGAAGCGCTTGCGGATCTCAGGGGTCGCCAGGATCGTGCTGGTCGCCTGCTGAAGCCGCTCGAGCACCGGCTGCGGCGTGCCGGCGGGCGCGAACAGGCCGAACCACGCGATGACCACCATGTTGGGCACGCCGGCCTCCGCCATCGTCGGCACGTCGGGCAGTTCCGGTGCCCGCTGGGCGCTGGTCACCGCGAGCGCACGGAACTTGCCTGAACGGATGTGCGGAATCGAACTGGGCAGGTTGTCCGTCATGAACGTGAACTCCTTGCCCATCAGCGCCGTCACCGCCGGCGCCGCGCCCTTGTACGGAATGTGCGGCAGCTTGATGCCGGCACGCTGGACGAACATCTCGGCCGTCATGTGCGGCGACTGCCCGGGTCCGGATGATCCGAACGAAAAATTGCCGCCCGGGTCCTTGCGGATCGCCGCGATCAGATCGGCGACCGACTGGTACGGCGAATCCGCATTGACGACCAGCACGTTCGGATTGGAGATCACCATCGTGATCGGCGCGAAATCCTCGGGCTTGTACGGCAGCTTCTTCGACAGGCTGTAGAGGATCGCGTTCGGCCCGATGTTGCCCATCATCAGCGTGTAGCCGTCCGGCGCCGAACGCACCAGCGCCTCGGCCCCGATGATGCCGCCGGCGCCGGCCTTGTTCTCGACCACCACGTTGGTGCCGAGCACCGGTCCCATCTTCTCCGCCAGCACCCGCGCGGCGATGTCGGTGGTGCCGCCGGGGGCCGCCGGCACGATGATGCGGATCGGCTTGTCCGGCCATGCGGCTGATGCGCCATTGACGGTCATCAGGCAGCACACGGCGGACAACGCGAGAATCGACAGTTTTTTCAAGATGCTCACTCCTTGCGATGGTGATTGCGATCGTGGCGGACTTGGCATCGTCGGCCTGCGAATGTCCGATGGCGGCGCCGGCTCGGTGCGCGGTCGATTGCGGCCGCGGCACTATTCCGGCGATGCCAGCTTCATCAGCACCAAGCCGCTGACGATGAGGATCGCGGCGATTATGCGCATCGGCGACGCCTGCTCGCCGAGCACGAGGATGCCGACGACGAATGCGCCGATCGCGCCGATGCCGGTCCAGATCGTATAGGCGGTGCCCAACGGCAGCGTGCGCATCGAGATCGACAGCAGCACGACGCTGCCGATCATCGTGACCAGCGTGATGATGCTGGGCACGAGCCGCGTGAACCCGGCCGACTGTTTCATGGTGAACGCCCAGACGACTTCGAGCGCCCCGGCGATGAGCAACGTGATCCAGGCCATGTCCGGCCCTCCTGCTTCAAAGGGCCGGGCCGTCCCGGCGGTGTTTCCCGATGCGGGGGAGGTCGTGGCCTCCTGCCGGGGCACTATACCCGACCGTCGTCATCGGGCGTCATTTCGTTATTGACGCTTGCATTTCGATAGAAATCGGCCGATTGACGGAAAAACGTTATTTTCTTGCCCCGTCGGCGATCCACACGTCGGTCGGTGCGCTGGCGAGCACCAACGAGATCGGGCGATCGGGATCGGGTCCGCCGCGGGCCTGCGCGTAGACGGCCAGCTTGTCGGCGCCGCTCAGTTGCAGCGCCCGGTGGCGGGCTTCCCGGAGCGCGCGCAACGTCAGCGTGATCCGTGGGTGGGGGGCGTCGCGCGGCGTGGCTGCGGCGTACAGCGCGTCGTTGTCGGGGGCGGTCAGCGCGTCGAATCCGCCGACGCCCGGAAAGATCGACGCGGTGTGGCCATCCGCTCCCATCCCCAGCACGACGACGTCCGCCGGCCACGACGGCCGCACGCGCGCGGCAGCCCGTGCGGCTTGTGCTTCGGCGTTCATCCTCGTGCCGGCATCGGCATCGGCATCGGCATCGGCATCGGCATCGGCATCGGCATCGGCATCGGCATCGGCATCGGTGCTCGTCCGAGTCTCCGCCCCAGCGGCCGAGCGCGCCGGATCGTCCCCATCCCCCGCCTCGTCGACCAGGTCGATCCACGCCGCGGCGGCGGCCGGTCCGGTCAGCAGGTGCCGGTGCACGAGCCCCGCATTGCTGTCCGGGTGCGTACGCGGCACGCAGCGTTCGTCGACCAGCGTCACCGTGACGCGCGACCAGTCCAGCGCGCGATCGCGCAGCGCCTCGAAGAACGGCACCGGCGAGCGCCCGCCCGACACGCACAGCAGCGCACGGCCGCGGGCGCTTATCACGTCGCGCAGCCGGCGCGCGACGTCGTCGGCCAGCGCGTGCGCCAGCGCCGTCTCATCGGGCAGGTGGTGTTCGACGATGCTCAATCGATCTGGTCCTCTGACCACGCATGGTCGTCGCGCGTCAACAGCGTTGACGACGGATTGGGCCCCCAGGTACCGGCGAAATAAGGGGCCGGCCGGCTGCCATGGCCGTTCCAGCAGTGCAGGATCGGTTCGATCCACGCCCACGCGGCTTCGAGTTCGTCGTTGCGCATGAAGTGCGTCAGGCGCCCCTTGATGACGTCGACCAGCAGCCGTTCGTACGCTTCGGCGCGGCGTTCGGTGAAGGCCGCGTGCAGGTCCAGGTCCAGGCTGACCGGCCGGCGCTCCATGCCGCTGCCCGGCTCCTTGGCCAGGATCTGCAACTGCACGAGTTCCTCGGGCTGCAACTGGATCATCAGGCGGTTGGCGCCGCGCGGTTGCTCGTCCGGAAAGATCGAGAACGGCGGATCCGTGAAGTGGATGACGATCTCGGAGCGGCGCTTGTTCAGGCGCTTGCCGGTGCGCAGGAAGAACGGCACGTTGGCCCAGCGCCAGTTGTCGACGTACGCGCGCAGCGCGACGAAGGTCTCGGTCGTCGAAGCGGGGTCGACGCCGGGTTCCTGCCGGTAACCGGCGACGGCCTGGCCATCGATCGCGCCGTCGATGTACTGGCCGCGAACGACGTCGCGGCGCACGTCGGCCGGCGTCATCGGCCTTAGCGACTTGAGCACCTTGAGCTTCTCGTCGCGCACCGCGTCCGGGTCCAGCGAGACCGGCGGCTCCATCGCGACGATGCACAGCAACTGCAGCAGGTGGTTCTGCACCATGTCGCGCAGCGCGCCGGTGTGGTCGTAGAAGCCCGCGCGACTGCCGACGCCGACGGTCTCGGCCACGGTGATCTGCACGCTGCGGATGTGCGGCGCCCGCCACAGCGGTTCGAACAGCGCATTGCCGAAGCGCAGCACCATCAGGTTCTGCACCGTCTCCTTACCGAGATAATGATCGATGCGGAAGATCTGCGATTCGTTGAAGTAGCGGCCCACCTGGCGATTGATCTCGCGCGCCGAGGCCAGGTCGTGGCCCAGCGGCTTTTCGAGCACGATGCGCGAGCGCGCATCGAGCAGCCGGGCATGAGCGAGCTGTTCGCAGATGCCGACGAACAGGTCCGGCGCGGTCGCCAGGTAATACACCTGGCGCGCACGACCGGTGCGCAGCGCATGCCCCAGTCGGAGGTAATCTGCCGTTTGGCCGGCATCCAGCGGCACGTAATCGATCAACGCGGTGAAGCGTTGCCATGCGGCGTCGTCCAGGGATGCAGGGCTGATGAATGCGCGTGCCTGGCCGAGCACCTGGTCGACGTACGTCGCGGTATCGAGCGGCCGCCGGCCGATCGCGATGATCCGCACGTCGGCGGGCAGGCCCCCATGGACGAACGCCATGTACAACGCCGGCTGCAGCTTGCGGATCGACAGGTCGCCGGTGCCGCCGAAGATGACGAGGTCCAGTGCGTCGGTCATCGCAGGCAGGCCCGCATCGCTTCGGGCATCGGCACGGTGGTCAGGCGGACCGGCGCATCGCTGACCTGCCGCGCCAGAAAGCGCACCTCGAAGCCGTCGACCGCCAGCTCGCCGTCGCGGCGGATCTCGTGATGCAGGCGAAACGTCTTGTCGTTGATGTCGGTCACCGTCGAATGGATCTCGATCTCGTCGCCGGCCGTCACGGGCAGCCGGAACCGGGCGCCGGTGTCGGCCAGCGGCCACGCGATCAGGCCCAGGTCCTGCCGCACCTGGCGGAACGTGTAGCCGCAGGCGGCGAACAGGTGGTGCGTGGCGCGATCGAACCAGCGATAGAAGTTCGGATAGAAGACGATTCCGGCCGGATCGCAGTCGCCGAAATCCACGCGTTGTTTCAGGATGAAGGTTCGCATGCGCCGTTCCGCTCCGTTCAGTTCCGCTCCGCTTGGTTCGCTCCGTTCCTGCCGTTCTTTCCGTTCGCGCTGCCCGCGCCGTGCCGGATCGGGCTCAGGCCTGCGCGCCGGCGGGCCGGCAGCGCGCCGACAGCGGGCCGGGCGGCGGCGCGTGGCGGTCGCCCATCCGTTCGGCGATCGCCTGGGCCGCGGCGTCGAGCTGCGCCATCGTGCCGTCGTCGATCGGGATCCATGCGGCGCGCTCGCGGGCACTGGCCCGCTCCGGATCGCCGGGCATCAGGATCGCGTCGAAACCGTCGCGCGTGCGGGCCGACTGCACCCATTCGACGAACTTGCGCGCCTCCTGCTCGAACGCCTGGTTCGAACCGATCCGGGCCGGGTCGAACACGATCGCCAGCATGTTGTTCCACACGCCATAAGTCATCGTTAGGTTGTCGGGCTGGCACGTCGTGCCGCCGGTCAGCGCCGCGGCAAGCAGTTCGCAGACGACCGCCAGCGCATACCCCTTATGGCCGGCGAACGGCAGCAGCGCGCCGGTCTTGCCGGTGGCCGGCGCGAAGATGGCGCCCGGGTCGCGCGTGACCTGCCCATTGGAATCGAGCAGCGATTCGGGCGGCACCTGCGTCTTCTTGTTGAACGCCACGCGCACCTTGCCCATCGCGATCGAGCTGGTCGCGAAATCGAGCAGGATCGGCGGCGCCTCGCCGCGCGGAATGCCCACGGTGAACGGGTTGGTGATGAAGCGGGCTTCGGCTCCGCCATGCGGCGCGACGGAGACGGGCTTGCTGGCCACGTTGGTGAAGTGGATCGACACGAGTCCGGCATCGATCGCCTGCTGGGCCCAGTGGCCGACGCGGCCCAGGTGATGCGAGTTGCGCAGCCCCATCACGCAGACGCCATGCTCGCGCGCGCGCTCGATCGCGATCGCCATCGCCTGGTGCGTCACCGCCTGGCCCATGCCGCGCCGTCCGTCGACGGTCAGCATCGTGCCGTTGTCCAGCACGACGTCGACGTGCTGGTTCAGTTGCAACTCGCCGTTGAGGAACGACTGCACGTAGCGCGGCACCATGCCGACGCCGTGCGAGTCGTGGCCGCTCAGGTTGGCGCCGACGAGGTGGTCGGCGGTCTGGCGCGCCTCGTCCTCGCTGGAGCCCGCGCAGCGCCACAGCGCCACCGTCCAGTCGTGCAGCGCGCCGGGGGCGATCGATCGTTCGGCCATTGTCTTTCCGTCTCCTTGGTTGTCGGGTAAGGAATCAGCGTGTCAGCGTCTTGCGCAGGTCCACGCCGATGCCCTTGTTGACGAAGCGGTCGGTGACCGCCTTGTCGATGTCGACATCGCCGGGTTTGTACAACCCGGCCTTGATCATCTTGTCGTGGAAGCCGCGCACGCGCGCCATGTCGATCGCGCCGATGCCGCGCGTCAGCGAATCGCCCGAATCGGCGATGCCGCGTTCGCGGAACACCTTCAGCTCGTAGTCGAGCAGCGCGTCGGTCATCTCGGGGTTGGCCTGGCGGATCGACTGATAGGCCGGCCGGTGATCGCCGTAGAGGAAGTTGACCCAGCCGATGATCGATGCATCGACGAAGCGCTGCACGAGGTCGGGCTTCGTGCGGATCAGTTCGGCGCGGGTCTCGACGGTGGTGCTGTACGTGCTCCAGCCGTGGTCGGCCAGCAGGAACACTTGCGGCCGCGCTCCTTGCGACAGCGCGGTGTAAGGCTCGGAACTCGCATAGCCCTGCTGCACGAGCTTGTCGTCCTTCAGGAACGGCCCGAGGTTGAACGCATAAGGGCGAAGCTGCTCGTCGCGAAAGCCGTGCTCGCTCTTGAGCCACTGCCAGAAGCTGAACTGTCCGTCCTTGCCGATCAGGATCGTGCGCGCGTTGCGCAGCGCCGCGAAATCGGCGTAGACGCCCTCGTGCGCCATCAGGATCTGCGGATCGCGTTGGAAGAACGCGGCCACCGCGATCGTCGGAATGTCGTTGCGGGCGTTGTCGAACGAATGCAGCAGGTTGCCGGCCATCAGGAAGTCGAGCTTGCCGGCGGCCAGCAGCGGCCGGTTGTTGACCTGCGGGCCTCCCTGCACGATCGTCACGTCCAGCCCGTACCGCTCGTACGTGCCATCGGCCTGCGCCTGGTAGAAGCCGCCATGGCCGCCTTGCGCCCGCCAGTTGGTGCCGAACGAGACCTTGTCCCGCGCCTTGCCCCGTGCGCTGTCTTGCGCTCGCTCTTGCGCGAGCGATGGGGTAGCGGACGTCGACGCGATCAGCAGCGCCATGACGGCCAGCGCGGCCAGCCGCCTGATCTTGCCGCGGGCACGCGGCGCGCGGTTCGGCGCACGGGAGGCGGTGGGATGCGGGAGGGGCGAGCGCGAATGCGCGGGGACGGGCGGCATCATCGGCGACGGGGCGGCGTGGTCGGCCGGCATGGATTGGCAGCGTGGGTCGATCGATTGTGCCACGCATCGGCTCGGGATCGGTCCCGGCCCGAGCGGGTCCCACGGGCTGGCGCCATCGGGCGCCGAAGGCTCAGCCCTGCAACTCGCTCTCGTGCCAGCGCCCGAGCAGCCAGCGCGACAAGCCGCTGAACAGCGCGAAGATCAGGATGCCGCTGACCGAGATCAGGAACAGCGCGGCGAACATGCGCGGCACCTCGCTGCGGAAACTCGCTTCGAGCACGCGCGACGCCAGGCCCGTTTCCTTGCCCGCCGACCCGGCGACGAACTCGGCGGCGACCGAGCCGATCAGTGACAGGCCGCCGGCGATCTTCAAGCCGGCCAGGAAATAAGGCAGCGCGCTGGGCGCCAGCAACAGGCGCAGCCGCTGCCAGCGCGTGGCGCGGTACAGGTGGAACAGGTCGCGCAGGTTCGGATCGATCGCGCGCAGGCCGATGACGGTGTTCGACAGGATCGGAAAGAACGCGACGATCCATGCGCAGATCAGCAAGGCGGCGAACGTACTGTCGACGTAGATCAGGATCAGCGGGGCGATCGCGATGATCGGCGTCACCTGCAGGATCACCGCGAACGGGAACAGTGCCGCCTCCACCCATCGCGAGCTGGCGAATACGACGGCCAGCAGTACACCGCCGGCCGCGGCCAACCCCAGCGCACTGAAGCTCAGCAGCAGCGTGAACCGCCAGGCCGGTGCCAGCGTCGTCCAGTCCTCGACCAGCGTGCGCGCGACGCGGCTGGGCGCGGGCAGCAGGTAGGGCGGGATCGCCAGCCCGCGCACCAGCGCCTCCCAGCCCAGCAGCACGGCGGCGATGACGGCGAGCGCCAGCGCGATGCGTGCGGCCGGGCCCGGTCCCGAGGTGCGTACGGCCGTCATGCGCGCGCCGGATCCGGCTGCGCGTGCTGCGCGTCGCGCAGCGCCTGCGAGACCTGCCGGCACGATCGGCCGTACTCGGCCGAGGTGCGGTAGTACTCGGTGCGTGGGATCGGCGCGTCGATCCGCAGGTCGGCCTGGACGCGTCCCGGCCGGCCCGACATCACGACGATGCGATTCGACAGGTAGACCGATTCGTAGACGCTGTGCGTGACGAACACGACGGTCAATCCGTGCGATGCCCACAGCGCGAGCAGATCGTCGTTGAGCCGGGCGCGCGTGATCTCGTCGAGCGCGGCGAACGGCTCGTCGAGCAGCAGCAGCCGCGGCCGCGTGATCATCGCCCGTGCCAGCGACACGCGCATGCGCATGCCGCCGGACAACTCGCGCGGATACGCGTGCGCGAAGCTCGACAACCCGACGAGCGCCAGTGCCTCGTCGACGCGCTCGCGCGTCGGCACTCGCGCGAGCCGCTGCAGCCTGAGCGGCAGCGCGACGTTGTCGGCCACGCTCGCCCATGGCATCAGCGTGGGCTCCTGGAACACGAAGCCGATGCGTTCGACCTCGGCACCGGCCGCATCGGCCGAATCGACCGGTGAGGCCGTCACGGCGCCCGCCGACGGCGGTGTCAGGCCGGCGATCAGGCGCAGCACCGTGCTCTTGCCGCAGCCGGACGGGCCCAGCAGCGTGACGAACTCGGTCCGCCGGATCGCCAGCGACAGGCCCGACAGCGCGAGCGTGCCGCGCGCATAGCGCTTGTCCACGCCATCCAGCCGCACGACGACGGGATCCGGCCGCGCATCCTCGTTAGGGTCCATGGAGTGCAATGGTATCCTGCCCCCCGGTCGCGCGCCCCGCTCCGCCCGGCATGACGGGCGGCGTAACGGATGGCGATCCACGGCGACAGACCGCTCGGGAGCGGGTGGGACGAACTTCGAAACAACACTTACTTTGGAATCTCACGTGGAGACATTCCAGGTCTTCGATATTCACTGGCCTCCGGCGTCGGGTCCGGTTTTCTGGGTGTCCGTCTGCCTGGTGCTCGCCGGCGTGATCGGCGAGATCGGCCTGCGCTATCTGCACGTACCGCGGGTGGCCGGCTATGTGGCGACCGGTCTGGTGGCGGGTTCGTTCGGCGTGGGACTGGTCGACGACCAGTTGCCCGCCGCCGCGCAGGTCGTGCTCGATCTGGCACTGGCGGTGCTGTTGTTCGAGGCGGGCTCGCGCATCAGCCTGCGCTGGCTGCGCAGCAATCCGTGGCTGCTCGGTTATTGCCTGCTCGAATCGCTGCTGACGTTCGTCGCGGTACTGAGCGTGCTGCTGTGGCTGGGGGCACCCGGCTACGTGTCGGTGTCGCTGGCCGCGATCACGATGGCGACGTCGCCGGCCGTCCTGATGCGCGTCGCCTCCGAATACGGGGCGGCCGGGCAGGTCACCGAGCGGATGATCGTGATGTCCGGCGTCAATACCTGCCTGGCGGTGCTGCTGTCGCGTTTCGTCGGCGGCTGGCTGATGCACGAGGCCGGTGGCGATCCGTGGAGCGCGCTCGCGCTGCCGTTCTACCAGCTCGCCGGTTCGCTGGTGGTGGCGGCGCTGCTGGCCGGCGCGGTCATCGTGCTGGCGCGGCGCGTCGACCTGCGCAACGACCACGCGAAGGTGCTGGTGATCGGGCTGGTGCTGCTGGCGTTGTCGTTCGCGTCGATCGTGCAGGCGTCGACGCTGCTGGTGCCGCTGCTGGCCGGCATCCTGCTCAAGAACCTCGGCAAGCGCGCCGGCAGTTGGCCGGGGCCGTCGGGCACGGCCGGCGTCCTGCTGGTGCTGATGCTGTTCGTGACGACCGGCGCGGCCTGGTCGCCCGAGCTGATCGCGGCCGGCGGCGGGCTCGCGCTGGCGCTGATCGTCGCGCGCCAGCTCGCCAAGATGATCGCGGCCATCGCACTCGCGCGGCCCAGCGGCCTGTCGCTGCGCCAGGGTACGGCGCTGGGCCTGACCGGGTTGCCGTTGTCGGCGCCGGCGCTGGTGATGTACGCGAACCTGCGCGCGTTCGCGCCCGCTTATGCCGATCAGATCGCGCCGGTGCTGGTCAGCGCCGTCGCGTTCGTCGAACTGGCCGGTCCGATCGTCGTGCGCGCCGCCTTGCATTGGGTACGCGAAGGAGACGTCCGATGACGGGAATGCCGGCAGGAACTTCGACGGAAGTCGCGGCGGGGATCGCGACGGAGAGCGCTGCGGACGCCCCGATGGCCGCCCCCGAGACGCCCGCGCGGCTCGAATCGTTCCGTTCGTCCGATCCGCTGACGATCGGCGTCGAGCTGGAACTGCAGATCATCGAGCCGCATCACTATGACTTGACCCCTGGCTCGGCCGACCTGCTGCGGTTGATGAAACCGCGCACGATCCCCGGCGAGGTCAAGCCCGAGATCACCAACAGCATGATCGAGCTGTCGACCGGCATCTGCCGCGGTTATCGCGACGCGCTCGGGCAACTGCGCGAGATCCGCGATGCGCTCGTCGACTGCGGCCGGCGGTTGAACCTCGGCCTGTGCGGCGGCGGCACGCACGCGTTCCAGGACTGGAGCGAGCGGCGCATCTACGACGAGCCGCGCTTCATCGAGCTGTCCGAGCTGTACGGCTACCTGTCCAAGCAGTTCACGGTCTTCGGCCAGCACGTGCATATCGGCTGCGCGAGCCCGGGCGCCGCGTTGACGCTGCTGCACCAGTTGTCGCGCTTCATTCCGCAGTTCATCGCGCTGTCGGCGTCGTCGCCGTTCGTGCAGGGGCACGATACCGGCTACCACTCGGCGCGGTTGAACTCGGTGTCGGCGTTTCCGCTGTCGGGACGGGCGCCGCTGATCACCGACTGGGAGTCGTTCGGCGCCTACTTCGACAAGATGACGGGCACCGGCGTCGTGCGCAGCATGAAGGATTTCTACTGGGACATCCGCCCCAAGCCCGAGTTCGGCACGATCGAGGTGCGCGTGCTCGATACGCCGCTGACGATCGAGAAGGCCGCGGCGATCGCCGCGTACATCCAGTGCGTGGCCGCGTGGCTGCAGGCCGAAACGCCGTTCTCGCCGGCCGAGGACGATTACCTCGTCTATTCGTTCAATCGCTTCCAGGCCTGCCGCTATGGGTTCGATGCACGCTTCGTCGATCCGCAGACGCACGAGCACCGCACGCTGCGCGAGGACATCCTGGCCACGCTGGCGCGCATCGAGCCGCACGCGATCCGCCTGGGGGCCGAGGATGCGTGCCGGCTGGTGCGCGATGACGTCACGTCGCGCGGCAACGATGCGAGCTGGATCCGTGCCACTTATGAAAGCGAGCAGCAGCTCGGCGAAGTCGTGCGCCAGCAGTGCCTGCGCTGGGGGCGGTGAGCATCGCCGTATGAACGCCGGCGCAGGGCGCTCGGCGGCGATGGCGCGTGGCCGGCTAGCGGCTGTTGTCGTCCGCGGCCCACGCGACGATCGCTTCGCGGATGGCCGCTACCTCGGTCAGCGTCGTGCCGCTGTCGATCCGCAGGTTCGGCCAGCGCGCGCGTGCCGCGGCGATCAGCGCCGGCAGATCCTGCCGGGTGTGCGCGCCGGGGGCCAGGAACAGCGGCAATACGCGGATCGCATGCACGCCGGCACCGGCCATCTCGTCGATCACCGCATCGAGGCCGGGCGACATCAGTTCGAGAAACGCCAGTCGGACCGGCGTGGCCGGATAGCGGTCGGCGAACGCGCGTACGATCGCGTCGAATGGTTCGCGCCAGCGAGCATCGCGCGAGCCATGGCAAAAGAAGATCACCGCATCGTCCATGGCGAGACGCTACCGCCTGGCGCCGGCGCCGGCAAGCGTACGGGCCCGCTTCTTGCACAGCGTATCCTGCATGGCCGCTGCATGCACGAGCCGGGTGGACCGGAGGAACGGTACGGTGGGAGAACGCGATGACCGATATCGAGGTGGAGACCATGGCCGAGCAGGCCGGACAGCACGACACGTTTTCGATCGCCGGCGCGATCCGCGAGATCGGCCGTGGGCGGCATGGCGCGCGCGGGCTGTCGTTCGAGCATGCGCGGGCGCTGTTCGAGCGGCTGCTGGCCGATGAACTGAGCGACCTGGCCGTCGGCGCCGTGCTGTTGGCCTGGCGGATGAAGGGCGAGTCGGTGGACGAGGTGGCCGCCGGGCTGGATGCGCTCGCATCGTGGGTCCACCACGTCCCCGTCGACCCGGAGCGGCCGGTGGTATCGATCCCCAGCTACAACGGCTCCCGCAAGATCGCCAATCTGACGCCGCTGCTGGCCTGCCTGCTGGCCGACAGCGGCATCCAGGTGATCGTGCATGGCGTGCGGCACGATCCGGGCCGCGTCACGACGTACGAATCGATGCGGGCGATGGGGCTCGACGTCGCGTCGTCGATCGGCGACGTGCCGGCCTTGTTGGCGCGCAACCTGCCGGCGTTCGTGCCGATCGACGTGCTCAGTCCCCGTCTGTCGCGGCTGCTGGACCTGCGCTGGCAACTGGGCGTGCGCAACGTCGGCCATACGCTGGCCAAGCTGCTCGATCCGGTCGGCGATCGGCGCTGCCTGTTGCTGGCCTCGTACACGCATCCGGAGTTCGAGCAGTTGCAGCACGAGTTGCTGGCGCGGCTGGGCGCGCATGCGCTGGTCAGCCGGGGCACCGAGGGCGAGGTGTTCGCCAATCCGCGGCGCCACGCGCGGATCGATCGGTTGCACGAGGGACGGTCGACGACCGTGCTAGACGCGCAGGCGCTGCCGATCGCCCAGGTCATGCCGCTGCCGGCCGGCGACGACGTGGCGGCCTGCGCCGCGTGGATGCAGTCGGTGCTGTCCGGCGAACGCGAGGCGCCGCCCGCGCTGCAGGCGCAGATCGCGTGCGTGCGCGAGGCGCTGAGCGAGACGGCCTGAGTGACCGCATTCGCGCCGTCCGGGGAGCGTGCTTGAAGCGATTCGATGTGGTGGTGATCGGCGCGGGGGCGGCCGGCATGATGTGCGCCGGCGTGGCGGGCCAGCGCGGCGCGCGCGTGTTGGTCATCGACCATGCGCGGCGCCTGGCCGAGAAGATCCGCATCTCGGGCGGCGGGCGCTGCAACTTCACCAACGTGCACGCGGACCGGCCCGAGCGCTTCCTGAGCGAGGATCCGCGCTTCGTGCGGAGCGTGCTGCGGGGCTTCGCGCCGTCGCGGTTCATCTCGCTCGTGCGCCGCTACGGCATCGCTTATCACGAGAAGCATCGCGGCCAGCTGTTCTGCGATGATTCGAGCGAGCGGATCATCGCGATGCTTCGCGACGAGATGACCCACGGTGGTGTCCAGTTGTGGCAGGACTGCGCACCGTCGGCCGTGCGGGCGCGCACCGAACCGGACGATGGCGGCGGCAACGGCGAAGGGCGCGGCGCGCGATACGAGATCGATACGCCGGGCGGCACGGTGCTCGCGCGGCATCTGGTCATCGCCACGGGCGGCCTGTCGATCCCGGCGATCGGCGCCAGCGATGCCGGTTTCCGGATCGCGCGGCAGTTCGGCCTGCGCGTCGTCGAGCCTCGCCCGGGCCTCGTGCCGCTGCGTTTCGATCCGCAGGCGTGGGCGCCGTTCGCGGCGTTGTCCGGCCTGTCTCTGGAGGTCGATATCGCGGTCGCGGCCGAAGGGCGCCGTCCGACCTTCCGCGAGGACCTGTTGCTCACGCATCGCGGCTTGTCGGGTCCGGCCATCCTGCAGATCTCCAGCTATTGGCGGTCCGGCCAGGCGCTGTCGATCGACCTGGCCGCCGGACAGGACGTGACCGCCGGATTGCACGAGGCCAAGCGGGAGGGCCGGGCGTTCGTCGAGACCGTGCTGGCGCAGTGGCTGCCCAAGCGGCTGGCGGCCGGATGGCTCGGGCAGTCGGCGTTCGCGGACCTGGCCGGCGAGCGCATTCCACAGGTCGCCAACCGCCGGCTCGACGCGCTGGCGCAGGCCGTGCGCGCGTGGTCGCTGACGCCGGTGGGCTCCGAAGGGTTTCGCAAGGCCGAGGTCACCGTCGGCGGCGTGGCCACCGACGAACTCGATCCGCGCACGATGGGCGCGCATCGTTCGCCGGGGCTGGTGTTCATCGGCGAGGTCGTCGACGTGACGGGCTGGCTCGGCGGCTACAACTTCCAATGGGCGTGGGCTTCGGCGGTGCGCGCGGCGGAGGCGATGACGCCGGGCTGATCGGCTATGCTCGGCGGTACCTATCGCGAGAACGGCCGGCGAGAACGACTTGCAAGAATGACAACGGAGACAACGATGAGCACATCCCCGCGCTGGAAGCAGCGTCCGCCCGGATCGAACTGGGGCGATTTCGGACCCGACGACCAGGCCGGCCGCATGAACCTGCTGACGCCGGCCAAGGTGCTGCAAGGCATCGCCGAAGTCCGCGAAGGCCGGACGTTCTGCCTGAGCCTGCCGCTCGATTACCCGGGCGGCAACGTGCTCAACCCGCGCCGGCTGCCGCCGGTGCTGCGCCCGACGCTGCGCGACGGCCGCCCGAACATGAACTACCGCTTGTTCAAGGACAACGACCAGCAGACCGACGTGATCAGCGACGACCTGGTCGTCATGCACCTGCAGTACTCGACGCAGTGGGACAGCCTGGCCCACGTCGGCTCGATGTTCGACGCCAACGGCGACGGCCTTCCCGAGGCGGTCTACTACAATGGCTATCGCGCCGACGAACACGTGATCGGCCCGGCGTCGGGTGACGACGCGGGCGCGCAGAGCCAGTCCAAGGTGTCGACGTCCAACGCCGTCGCGCTGGGCATCCAGAACATGGCCGAGCGCTGCGTGCAGGGGCGTGCCGTGATGATCGACCTGCATGCCCACCACGGCGACGCGCGAGCCATCATCGGTCATGACGAACTGCGCCGGATCATGGATGCCGACGGCGTCATCGTCGAGCCCGGTGACATGGTGTGCCTGCACACCGGATTCGCGCAGAGGCTGCTCGACATGAATCGCCAGCCCGATGCGCACGTGCTGGAGACGAGTTGCGCGGTGCTCGACGGCCGCGACGAGAAGCTGCTGCAGTGGATTACCGATTCGGGCCTGATCGCGCTGATCGCCGACAACTACGCGGTCGAGGCGCACCCGGCGACGCGTCACGTCGGCTGCTGTGCCGCGCTGCCGCTGCACGAGCATTGCCTGTTCAAGCTCGGCGTGCACCTGGGCGAGATCTGGCATCTGACGCCGCTGGCCCGGTGGCTGCGCGAGCACCGGCGCAGCCGCTTCCTGCTGACCGCGCCGCCGCTGCGCCTGCCCGGGGCCGTCGGCTCGCCGGCCACGCCGATCGCGACCGTGTAGACGATTCGTCAGAAGGGGGAGCCGCCCGGGGCTGAAGCGAAAGGCCGCGGTGAAAGACGGCTGCCCGGCTGGCAGGGTTGGCGGGTTTGACGTTCCCGCCGTACCCGATCGGATTGTCAGCCTGCCGTCATGCGCGCTTTGCGCCGCGGCCTTAGTCTGTGCGATATCGCAGCGGCGTGGCCGAAACGGCCCGTCCAGTCGAAACTCCCCCTGGATACAGCCGGCGTTCACGCCGACCCGAAACCTCTGTTACCTCTGTTTTCGACATGACCATGACCGCGATCTCGTTGAGCACGATGGTGGCAGCAGGCTGCTTTTCGATGTTCATGCTTTGGCTGGCCGACGACGACGAGTGACGCGCGACCCCGGCCGCCGCCGCGCAGGGATTCATTCGCGGACGCGCGTGCCGGGGCGCTCTTCGGCCGGTTTTTCGGCTGGTTGATACAATTTTCGGTTTTCCGCCCTCTGGACTCGGACCGAATCGTGTCAGCCTCACCCGTCTCGACCACCGTTTCCGCCGCTGCCGGCGGCGACGCGTCCTCGTCCGTTCGCCCCGCCATCGGCTCCGCCTTTTACCCGGTTTCGCCGACCGAAGCCCGGTTGCGCGAGCTGCTGGCGCGCCGCATCCTGATCCTGGACGGCGCGATGGGCACGATGATCCAGCGCTACAAGCTGACCGAGGAGCAGTACCGCGGTGAGCGCTTCGCCGACCATCCGCATGACGTCAAGGGCAACAACGAGCTGCTGTCGCTGACGCAGCCGCAGGTCATCAGCGAGATCCACGAGCAGTACCTGGCCGCCGGCGCCGACCTGATCGAGACCAACACGTTCGGCGCCACGTCGATCGCGCAGTCCGATTACCGGATGCCCGGAGTCGCTCGCGAGATGAACCTCGTGTCGGCCCGCCTGGCGCGCGCCGCCTGCGACAAGTATTCGACCCCGGAGCGGCCGCGCTTCGTCGCCGGCGCGCTGGGCCCGCAGCCCAAGACCGCATCGATCTCGCCGGACGTCAACGACCCGGCCGCGCGCAACGTCACGTTCGACGAACTGCGCGCCGCTTATGACGAGCAGACCCGCGCGCTGATCGAGGGCGGCACCGACGTGCTGCTGGTCGAGACGATCTTCGATACGCTCAACGCCAAGGCCGCGCTGTTCGCGATCGACGAGATCTTTGCCGAGCGCGTGGCCGCGGGCCTGCCGACGCTGCCGATCATGGTCTCGGGCACCGTCACCGACGCGTCGGGCCGCATCCTGTCCGGGCAGACGGTCGAGGCGTTCTGGAACTCGGTGCGCCACGCCCGGCCGCTGACGATCGGGCTGAACTGCGCATTGGGCGCCGCGCTGATGCGTCCTTATGTCGAAGAGCTGTCGAACAAGTGCGATACGTTCCTGTGCGTGTACCCGAACGCCGGCCTGCCCAATCCGATGGCCGAGACCGGCTTCGACGAGACGCCGGACATCACCGCGGGGTTGCTCAAGGAATTCGCGCAGGCCGGCTTCGTCAACGTCGCCGGCGGCTGCTGCGGCACCACGCCCGACCATATCGCGGCGATCGCGAAAGCGATCGACGGCGTGGCGCCGCGCAAGGTGCCCGCTTATGAAGGCAAGGCCGCCGGCACGCTCAGGCTGTCCGGCCTGGAGCCGTTCAACGTCGACGACGACTCGCTGTTCGTCAACGTCGGCGAGCGCACCAACGTCACCGGTTCCAAGGCGTTCGCGCGGCTGATCCTGAACGAGAAGTTCGACGAGGCGCTGGCCGTCGCGCGCCAGCAGGTCGAGAACGGCGCGCAGGTCATCGACATCAACATGGACGAGGCGATGCTCGATTCGAAGAAGGCGATGACCCGCTTTCTGAATCTGATCGCCGGCGAGCCCGACATCGCACGCGTGCCGATCATGATCGACAGCTCCAAGTGGGAGGTGATCGAGGCGGGCCTGAAGTGCGTGCAGGGCAAGGCCATCGTCAACTCGATCTCGCTGAAGGAAGGCGAGGAGGCGTTCCTGCATCACGCGACGCTGTGCCGCCGCTACGGGGCGGCGATGATCGTGATGGCCTTCGACGAGGCCGGCCAGGCCGATACGCTGGCGCGCAAGACCGAGATCTGCGCGCGCGCCTACCGGCTGCTGGTCGACAAGGTCGGTGTCGAGCCGGCGGACATCATCTTCGATCCGAACATCTTCGCGATCGCCACCGGCATCGAAGAGCACGACAACTACGCGGTCGACTTCATCGAGTCCGTGCACTGGATCCGGCAGAACCTGCCGCACGCCAAGATCAGCGGCGGCGTCTCCAACGTGTCGTTCTCGTTCCGCGGCAACGATCCGGCGCGCGAGGCGATCCACACGGTCTTCCTGTACCACGCGATCCGCGCCGGCATGACGATGGGCATCGTCAACGCCGGCATGGTCGGCGTCTATGACCAGCTCGACCCGGTGCTGCGCGAGCGTGTCGAGGATGTCGTGCTCAATCGCAAGCCCGTTTACCGCGACGGCGAGGACACGAGCCAGAGCGCCACCGAGCGGATGATCGAGTTCGCCGGCACGCTCAAGGCCGGCGGCGCGAAGCAGGAAGAGAACCTCGTGTGGCGGGGCACCCCCGACGCGCCGGTGCCGGTCGAGAAGCGGCTGAGCCACGCGATGATCCATGGCATCACGCAGTTCATCGTCGACGACACCGAAGAGGCGTGGCGGCAGATCGAGGCGCGCGGCGGACGGCCGATCGAGGTCATCGAAGGGCCGCTGATGGACGGCATGAACGTCGTCGGCGACCTGTTCGGCGCCGGCAAGATGTTCCTGCCGCAGGTCGTCAAGTCGGCGCGCGTGATGAAGCAGGCGGTCGCGCACCTGATCCCGTACATCGAGGCCGAGAAGGCGCGGATCGCGGCGGCCGGCGGCGACGTGCGCTCGCGCGGCAGGATCGTCATCGCCACGGTCAAGGGCGACGTGCACGACATCGGCAAGAACATCGTCACCGTCGTGCTCCAGTGCAACAACTTCGAGGTCGTCAACATGGGCGTGATGGTGCCGTGCGCCGACATCCTGGCCAAAGCCAAGGAAGTCGATGCGGACATCGTCGGCCTGTCGGGGCTCATCACGCCGTCGCTCGAAGAGATGGCCTACGTGGCCCGCGAGATGGAGCGCGATCCGTACTTCGGCGAGCGCGGCATCCCGTTGCTGATCGGCGGCGCGACCACCTCGCGCGTGCATACGGCCGTCAAGATCGCGCAGAACTACTCGGGGCCGGTCGTGTACGTGCCCGACGCGTCGCGCTCGGTGCCGGTGGCCCAGCAGTTGATCTCGCCCGAGTCGCGCGAGCAGTTCCTGAAGGACCTGCGCGAAGACTACGACCGCGTGCGCCGCCAGCACGCCTCCAAGAAGGGCCCCGAGCTGGTGCCGATCGAGCAGGCGCGCGCCAACCGTCCCAAGATCGTCTGGGACCGCATCGCCGACGACCATCCGACGACGCCCGGCGTGCACGTCCATGCGCACGCGCATCCGGTCAAGCCGAAATTCATCGGCCGGCGCGTGTTCAAGAACCACGACCTGGCCGAGATCGCCCGCTACATCGACTGGGGACCGTTCTTCCAGACCTGGGATCTGCACGGCGCTTACCCCGGCATCCTGCAGGACGCCCTCGTCGGCGAGTCGGCGCGCAAGGTGTTCGCCGACGGAGAGGCGATGCTGCGCAAGGTCATCGACGGCCGTTGGCTGACGGCCAACGGCGTCGTCGCGTTCCTGCCGGCCAACACCGTCAACGACGACGACATCGAGATCTATACCGACGAGACGCGCGAGCAGGTCGCGTTCACGTGGCGCAACCTGCGCCAGCAGACCGTCAAGCGCGAAGGCGTCGACAACAAGTGCCTGGCCGACTTCATCGCGCCCAAGCTGATCGACGGGCAGCCCAGCGGCATCCGCGACTACATCGGCCTGTTCGCCGTCACCGCCGGCCTGGGCATCGAAAAGCCGCTGGCGCGCTTCGAGGCCGACCTGGACGACTACTCGTCGATCATGCTCAAGGGCATCGCCGACCGCCTGGCCGAAGCGTTCGCCGAATGCCTGCACGAGCGTGTACGCAAGGACCTGTGGGGGTATGTTCCCGACGAGACGCTGAGCAATGTCGAGCTGATCGGCGAGAAATATCGCGGCATCCGCCCGGCGCCCGGTTATCCCGCTTGCCCCGAGCACACCGTCAAGCGCGAGCTGTTCGAGACGCTGCGGTGCGACGAGATCGGCATGTCGGTGACCGAGAGCCTGGCCATGATGCCGGCCTCGTCGGTGTCGGGCTTCTACTTCTCGCATCCGCAGTCGACGTATTTCAACGTCGGCAAGATCGGCGAAGACCAGCTCGCGGACCTGGTCCGGCGGTCGGGGCGGGAAGAGGACGAGGTCCGGCGCGCGGTGGCGCCGAACCTGTGAGCTGACGGGTACCGCCCGCCGGCAGCCGTCGATGTCGATACCGTCGAGCGCTCGTCGCGTGGCTTCGTTCGATTGACCGTTACGCGCCGCTGACCGGCACGAAGATCACCTCGCCGGTGGCCACGAGCTTGCCGGGGCCTCGGCCGCTTCCGTCGCCGGCGTTCGCGTCGCTGTCATGGGCATGGAGTTCCGCGCGCGCGAAGATCTGCTTGCGGCCGGCCTTCACCACGCGGCCGCGGGCGACGAAGTGCCGGCCAGCCGCCGGTGCCAGACAGTTGACCGCGAAATGCGAAGCCATCACCCGTTGCCCGGTATGCGCGCTCGCCGCGAAGCCGCTGACGGTATCGAGCAGCGCACCGATCAGCCCGGCGTGGAGGAAGCCGCTGTACTGCCCGGCTTCGTCCCGCCACGGCATCGCCAGTAAGACTTCCTCCGCGCTCGCGCGGACGACCTCGAAGCCGGCCCAGCGGTTGAACCCCGCCGACGCGCAGATTCGGGTCAGATGCGCGAGACGCGCCGAGTCGTCGGCGAAATGAACGGGTTGCGCGCTCGCTCCGGCAGCGGGGGGCGTTCCGGCGGACATTGCGGCAGACGTCATCGCAGGCGCGCTGGCGGCCGCCCCGGGGGACGGGGTCGAATCGGTCGAAGGCATCGAAGGCTCCTGGCAGGGCGGCGCGGCACGAGGTTCGTGTCGGTTCGGCTTGGGTCAATATCAATATAGACCAGTCTATATAATTATCGAATCGTCGACAACTTCTGGCAGCATTGCCCGATGGCCCAAGCTCCCAAACACCGCCAAGCGATCATCGAAGCCGCCGTGCGGCTATTTCGCCAACAGGGCTATGCGGCGTCCGGCTTGAATCAGATCGTCGAGGCGAGCGGGGCGCCGAAGGGCTCGATGTATCACTACTTTCCCGAAGGCAAGTCGGCCATCGCGGCCGAGGCGGTGCAGTGGGCCGCGCGGCGCGTCGAGGGCACGCTGGAGGACCTCGCCGGGCAGACCGGTAGCGCCGCTGATCTGCTGCGGCGCTACGCCTCGCTGATGGCGGGCTGGATGGCCGAGTCGGGCTTTCGCGATGGCTGTCCGATCGCGACCACGCTGCTGGAGAACGCGCCGCAGGTCGCGCCGATCCGCGAGGCCGGCCGATCGGCGTTCGATGCCTGGGCGAGGGTCTTCGAGGCACGGCTCACCGCGCAGGGATTGCCGCCCGAGCGTGCGCGGCGGTTGTCGCTGACGGCGATCGCCGCGCTCGAAGGCGCGCTGTTGATGTCGCGCGTGCAAGCCAGCGGCCAGCCGCTTGTCGAAGTGGCCGAGGAGATCGCGATCGCCTTCGACGCGGCGATCACCGGCCGGCGACCGGGGCCTCGCCAGGGGCCGATAGAATGAGGGCCAGGAAAACAGGCGTGCCGCGCGGCGCGCCCGACCGGCTACCGACGCCCTCGCGCCCTGTCGCGAGGCGACCCTTGGACGACGAGAGACACCATACATGAGCGCTGTTCCGCAATCCGCACCCGCCTTCGCCGACGTCAACGGCGTATCCCTTTGCTACGACACCTTCGGTGACCGCAAGGACAGCCCGTTGGTCCTGATCATGGGCCTGGGCGCGCAGATGATCGCCTGGGATCCCGATTTCTGCCGCCGTCTCGCGGCGCGGGGCCATTTCGTCGTGCGCTTCGACAACCGCGACATCGGCCTGTCGACCAAGCTTGCCGCCGCCGGCGTTCCCGACATCCAGGCGATGGTGATGGCGACGCTGCAGGGCAAGCCGGTGACCGCGTCCTACACGCTCGACGACATGGCCGCCGATACGGCAGCCCTGATCGATGCGCTCGAACTGGGCCCGAGCCACGTGGTCGGCGCGTCGATGGGCGGGATGATCGCCCAGCAGCTCGCGGTGCGGCAGCCGGACAAGGTCCGCACCCTGACCTCGATCATGTCCTCCACCGGCAACCCGAACCTGCCGCCGGCCAAGCCCGAGGCCCTGGCGGCGCTGATGACGCCCGCGCCGGCCGAGCTCGGCGCCTTTCTCGTCAACTACCAGAAGGTCTGGAACGTGCTGCGCGGACTGGACTTGCCCGAGGAGGCGGCGCGTGATCTCGAACGCGGCCGCGAGGCCTTCCAGCGTGGCCTCAACCCGGCCGGCGTGGCGCGCCAGATGGCCGCGATCTTCGCCTCGGGCAACCGCAAGGCGGGCCTGGCCGCGATCAAGGCGCCGACCCTCGTGATCCACGGCGACATCGACCCGCTGGTGCCGGTCCAGGGTGGCATCGACACGGCCGAGGCGATCCCGGGCGCGCGCCTGGTCCGCATCGCCCGCATGGGCCATGCGCTGCCGGTCGCGGTATGGCCCGAGGTGATCGACGCGATCGCGGCGCACACGCGCTGAAGGTTGTCGCGCAGCGCCTATGGTGCCGACGATGGCCGATATCGATTTTCCAACCCGCAGTCCCCAATGGCTCGATGCAAGAACGTTGACCATGCATCGTCGCATCGTCGACAAGATTCGTGCCGAGCCGGCGTTGTTCGCGATCGTGCGTGACAACCTGGAGCGATGGCGGGGGCAGGTGACACCGGGAACACAGATTTACCTGGATGCCTGGCAGGCGCTCGTCGATCAGGGCATTGACGCGTGTCTGGGCATGGCGTTGGAGCGATCGGAGCGCGGATATGCGATGCGGCAGAGTTCGCCGTTCGCTGGCGTGCTGACCAATAAGGAGCGTTGGGAAGTGCTTCGTCAGTTCAATCAAAGCCATGAGACGCGCTGAGCTCGAACATCTGATCCGAGCCGCGGCGGCGGTCACCGATGAGTACGAGCTCGTCATCGTCGGTAGTCAGTCGATTCTGGGCACGGTGGAAGTGGTTGACGGGGTCCTGCAGGAATCGCAGGAGGCTGACATGTATCCGCTGACGCATCCCGAGCGCGCGGATCTGATTGATGGTGCGATTGGTGAAGAGTCACCGTTTCACCGGACATTTGGCTATTACGCGCAAGGCGTCGGTCCCGATACGGCAGTGCTGCCGGATGGCTGGCAGGCGAGGTTGGTGCGAATCCAGGGACCTGCGACCGATCTCAAGGTGGGTTTGTGCCTGGAGGTGCATGATCTGGCCGCCTCTAAGCTCGTTGCCGGGCGGCCTAAGGATCTGCCCTTCGTGCAGGCGATGCTCGAAAGATGCGTGATCGCATCCGACGTGCTCGAAAAGCGCCTGACAATGCTTCCGATCGCGAAGGACCGAATCGTGGCCTTGCAAGAGAGGGCTCGCCGTTTGGCTGCCGCTGTCTCCGGTGATCGTTCAGAGGGGGGCTAAATGGAACAGGTCGCCTTCGACACGATCCTGCTCGACGCCATGGGCGTGATCTACGTCAATGGCGACGACGTCGGCGAACTGCTGATTCCGTTCTTGCGCGAGAAGGGCGTCGGCGCGCCCGACGCCGACATCGAAGACGCTTACCGCGAAGCGAGTCTTGGAAAGTTCTCGTCCGGCCGTTTTTGGCAACGATTCGGGGTGGATCCGTCCGTTGAAGACGAGTACCTGGCGCGTCATGCGCTGTCTCCCGGATTGCGGTCGTTTCTCCGCCAGGTACCCGGTCAGATTCGCTTGGCCTGCTTGTCGAACGACGTATCCGAATGGTCGTGGAAGTTGCGGGAACGCTTCGCGCTGACTGACAGGATCAAGCATTGGACGATAAGCGGCGACGTCGGCGTTCGGAAACCGGATCCAAGGATCTATGAACTGGCCAAGGCCGTTTGCGTCGAGTCGGCGCGAACGCTGTTTGTCGACGATCGCCTGGCCAATGTCGAAGCAGCCAGGGCGAGTGGATTCTTGGCGGTGCTTTTCGGCCAGGGCGACCGTTCGGTGGAAGCGGCCCGTACCTTCGATGACGTTCTACGGATGATTCGAACAGGCGCGATCGCCTGACCGCCGCGCCGTCGCACTTGCCGGTCCGCTTGCCACCCGTTCCGGCCATGCTGCATTGCGCGTAGACAGCCGGCGGACGTCCGTGCAGGCTGCGTCATCCGTCGATTCACACAAGGAGATGTTGATGAAAGGATCACTGAGCCGTCGCCGGCTGGCCACCCTGCTCGGCAAGGGTGCCGTCGCTATCGCGGCCGGCGGGCTGGCGGGCGGAACGATGCCCGCCTGGGCGCAGAAGAAGTACAGCCCCGGTGCCGACGACACGACGATCAAGGTCGGCAACATCATGCCGTACAGCGGCCCGGCGTCGGCCTATAGCGCGATCGGCAAGGCCGAGGCCGCCTATTTCCGGCTGATCAACGATCAGGGCGGCATCAACGGTCGCAAGATCGAGTTCATCTCCTATGACGACGGCTACAGCCCGCCCAAGGCGGTCGAGATGACGCGCAAGCTCGTCGAGCAGGACGAAGTGCTGCTGGTGTTCCAGCCGCTGGGTACGCCGTCGAACACCGCCATTCGCAAATACCTGAACACGAAGAAGGTGCCGCAGTTGTTCGTGGCGACCGGCGCATCGATCTGGGACGACCCGAAGAACTATCCGTGGACGATGGGCTGGCAGCCGAACTACCACACCGAAGGCCGGATCTACGGCCAGCACGTCGTGGCGACCAAGCCCGACGCCAAGATCGCCATCCTGTACCAGAACGACGATTCGGGGCGCGACTACGTCAAGGGGTTCAAGGAAGGCCTCGGCGCAAAGGTCTCGCAGGTCGTGTCCGAGCAGAGCTACGAGGTGACCGATCCGACGGTCGACTCGCAGATCGTCGCGTTCAAGGCGGCGGGCGCGGACGTGTTCTTCAACATGACCACGCCGAAGTTCGCTGCGATGGCGATTCGCAAGACCTACGACATCGGCTGGAAGCCGATGCAGTACCTGGTCAACGTGGCGGCATCGGTCGGGACGGTGCTGGTGCCGGCTGGTGTGGAGAAGGCCGTCGGCATCGTCTCCACGCAGTACCTGAAGGATCCGACCGACAGCGGCTGGGCCGACGATCCGGGGATGCGCAAATGGCTGGCCTTCATGAAGCAGTACTACCCGGACGGCGATCTGAAGGATGCCAGCAATCTGTACGGCTATGCGGTCGCGCAGACGCTGGTGCAGGTACTCAAGCAGTGCGGCGACGACCTGACGCGCGAGAACGTGATGCGCCAGGCCGCCAACCTGAAGGACTTCGAGTTGGACGTGCTGCTGCCCGGTATCAAGATGAATACCAGCCCCGGCGATTTCGCGCCGATCGAGGCCGAGCAGTTGATCCGCTTCGACGGCAAGCAGTGGGTCCGGTTCGGCGACGTGATGGGGCGCTGAACGAGCAGCGGCGCATGACGGCGGCAGCGGCGGCTGCCGCTGCCGTGTTCAGAACGGCACCTCCCATCGGCTCGGCGCCAGTGTGGCGTCGCCATTCTCGTCACGATGGCTGATCGAGAGCCGCCAGCGGTCCGGCGCGGTCTCGTCGACGTCGACCAGCGCATAGCTGCGCTGGTCCGTCCCGCCGGTGACGGTCCAGTCGAAATCGACGGCGGCGCCGCGCGCCTCGTAGCGATGCGTGAATCGTTCGGTCCGCCCCGGCTCGACGCCGTAGTCGACGTTGCGGTCGTTGGCGAATGGGTAGGGGGTATACAGGCCCGAGCTTTGCACGACGGTGAATCCGCCCGACCAGCCGGTGTCGGCGAAACGGTAGCGGACCTGCGCGGTCAGCGAGCAATGCGCGTCGCCGCAGAGAATCACGACGTTGCGCAGGTGGCGGCGCGCGATGCGTTCGAGCAGCGCGTGGAACTCGCGCGGATAGCGGGCCCAGCTGTCGCTGCGCCGGAGGTAGGCATTGTCCGCATGCAGGGCGCGCGTGGGTGGCCAGGGCGCGGCGCCGGTGACGATGAAGCACGGCGTGGCCGCCCGCTGCGCGTCGATCCATTCGAGCAGCGCCGACAGCTGCTGTGGCGTGAACAGGCGATCGGCCTCGCCGGTGCGCGCATCGACGGCGCGCTCGAAGCGGCCGTCGACGACGAAGCACGGAAAGCCGGCGAGCCGTGCCGCATGCCATAGCGGGTTCCGTCCCGGATCGAAGTGCCGGGCTGCGCGGGCGCCTTCACTGAACTCCCATTGGAAGACTTCATACGCTTCGCGTGCCCAGGTCGCGCGCTGGCGCATCGCCGCCCGCTGCTTGCGGTCGCGGCGCGTCGTGCCGCTGCCGCCCATGCCATTGGTGGTGCCGCCTTCGTCGCGCGCGCCCGCCCAGTTGTCGATGATCTCGTGATCGTCGCCGGCCATGATGCAGGGCACCCTGCGCAACAGGTCGCGTGCGGCCGGCGACTTGAAGGCCGCCGCGTATAGCGACGTGACGCGTTCGCGCGGCAGCCGGGTGGCGCCCAGGTTGGCGGTGGCGTCGGCATAGATCTGGTCGCCGGAGAAGACGGCGGCGAGGATCGGCCGTTCGCCGCGCGTCTCGCGCGCCATCGCGGCGAAGATGCGTTCACTCAGATCGCGTTCGAAGAAGTTGCCCGGATGCCGGCAACTGGCCAACAGCAGCCGGGCGCCGCCGGCCGGCTGCCGGCTCGCCAGCCGCCGCAACTGCGTGGCGCCCAGTTCGATCGAGCGGGCATCGAACAGTTCGGGCGGATCCTGCAGCGTCCACGGTGGCGAAGCGTCGTCGACGGGTCGCGCATCGAGGAACGAATGCTCGCGGATCGCCAGCGGCATCGCGATCAGGCCCGGGTCGCCGGGGGCCATCGTCCGGACCTTGGCGGCCCAGCGCGATCCCGCGCGTGCACCGGGCTCGCGGGGGAGCGCGGCCGCTGCTTCGTCGGCATTGCGTGCCGGCACCGGGGAGGGCCGCCGTGTCGATGCCGAGTCGATGCGCGCAGCGGGCCGCGCGCGCGGAATGCGTGCGCGTGCGAATGCCCGGGGGCGCCTGGTCGCAGTGGGCATCATCGGGCTTGCGCCAGCCGCGGGCTCGTCCTCGCGGCCATTGCGCAGGCTCTTGCTGGCCACCAGGATCTGCAAATCCCGTTCGAGCCGGTCCGCGGGGATCGGTACTTCTAGGACGACATAAGGGGTAAGGGCGGCCGTCGTATCGCGCGCCGCCGTCACCGGATGGAAGTCGGCGGCATCGGGCGGGGGCGACGGTTCGTCGCGCCGTTCGCGAATGCAGACGAGCGCTCCTTCGGTGAGGTCGCTCGAATCGGTCTGCGGCGCGTACCAGATGCGCAGCAGCACGCCGCCCGGTGCGACCGGGTCGTCGTCGCCGAGCGGTGTCGCGGCCCCGATCATCGGACCGACTTCGGCGGGCTTGAGCCGCGTTTCGATCACCGGGCGGGCGGGCGCGTCTTGCGGCGGCGCGTCGAAGAACGCGACGACGTCCGGATAGACGACGCGCGCGGCGTCCTTGCCGAACACGCACTCGAGGTGTCCATAGCCGGGGTAATGCAGGCAGCGATGGCGATCGGTGCCGGTCAGTGCCTGCAGCCGCTCGCAGGCGGCCGCCGTCGTTCGCGTGTCGAAGACGTCGCTCTCGGCGCCCTGGATGAACAGCGTCGGTATCCGGCCGAACACGTCGCGCAGGTTGTCGTCGGTCGCGTAGACGTTCTCGCCGAAAGCGTTCATCACCCGGCCGCGCAGGCCGAAGTGATGGATCTGGTAGAACGTCTCGACGTGGGACGGCCCCAACAGTTCCGACAGGCGCTGGTGCGTGCGGGGATCCAGGTTGTGGTGGAACCAGTGCGTGCCGATCAGCAGGTTCAGCCGGTTGCATACGGCGGTGTCGTGGCGCAGGTCGTGGCCATGGCGATCGTGCGCGTCGCGTTCGGCCGGGGCCACCGGGTAAGTGAACGCGATCCGGTCGAACAGCCGGTCCGCGGCGCTGGCCGAGTCGTCGATCCGCGGGTTGATCGTCTTCAGGTTCAACCCGTCGCGAACGAGCCCGATCGCTTCTGCGCGCAGCAGGTTGCTGTACGCGTTGACGACGAGGAACGACACCTGGCAGTAGCACAGCGCACGGATCTTGCCGGGGTCGACATAGCGCTGGCCCTTGGCGTCGCGGCCCAGCATCGCCATCGAGAACACCGCGGCACCCATGCAGTGCGCGAACACGTTGACCTGGCGCGCGCCGCTGGTCGCCAGCACGTGGTCGATCGCTGCCGGCACGTCGCAGCGCGCGATGCGGTCGAAGCTGAGCGGCCGCGGATTCTGACCGAAGGCGATGCTCGTGCGCAGGTCGATCAGCCAGACGTCGTAGCCCTGGCGGCACAGGTGTTGCGTCAGGTTCTCGTCGATCGTGTCGGTCGCGAACGCCAGCGTCGAGTGCAGGATGCCGTGGAAGATGACGATCGGCGCCTTGGCCGGCGGCGGGTCGTGCGCGCCCGCGCTGGCATCATCGTTCGCGCGATTGCCGGCTCCATCGCGTACGTCACCGCCCGCGGTTACCGCACGGTAGCGCGTCGCGCAGATCTGCAGCGGCGGATGCGGCGGATCGTCGTCGGCGTCATCGGGATCGTCGATCGTCAGCCAATGGTATTCGGGGTCATCCAGCCCGGCCAGCGGACCGGGCAGCAACCGGCGCGGTGTCGTCGCCGGTTCATAGTCCGGTTCGCGGAAATGGAACAGGTGCGTGCCCACCAGCGCGCGAGCGAACAGCAATCCATACGACAGCATCGCCAGGATGCCTGCCGGCGCATGAGGCTGTCGCGTCACCTGCGGCAGTTCGTGGCGCAGCATGTGCAGCGGATCGAGCCGCATCGTGTCTCGCCAGACGGGGGCATCGGCATGGCCGGCCGCATCCAGCGGCGCGATCGTCGCATCGACGTCGGCCAGCGACAGCCACGGATTGATGTGGTCGGCGAACTCGACATGCTTGCGGCCTGCGAGCTCATAAGCGCGGCCATCCTTGCCGGTGAGCCGAAAGCGATAATCGATGCGCCGCCGGGTGCCGGCCTGGCGGCACAGCTTGGCGTACATCCACAACTTGCGCAGCTCGAAGCCCTCGTACCAGCGGGTATGCCGGCCGCGCACCTTGCCAAACTGCCAGGCACCGCGCAACGCTGCCAGCAGCGACGACTGCGCGGGTTCGTCGAACAGCCGGAACTCGCCGTCGTCGAGCGTCACCTGGTGGCCACGCCATACCGTCACCTGTTGTCCGGGCATCAGCGGCGAGGCATCGTTCTGGATCGACAACCGGCCCTGGACGCGCAGCCCGGCGCGCTCAGCGTCGCGGGGCGCGCGCAGGTAGGCGCGCAGGTCGTCGATGTCGAGCTGCACGTCCAGCGCCAGCCGCAGCCGCTTGCGCTCGGCCGGATCGGCGGGCAGCGACGCGGGGTCGATCGCCAGCACGTCGCGAAGGCCGTCCACCGTCCGGCCGATCTCGGTCAGGTTGCGCAGGCGCTCGCGAAAGCGCAGGCCGACGCGCTGATCGTCGTCGGCCGCGGCCGGGACCGGGGCGATCGGGAGGTTCGGCCGGGCGATCGGCGCCAGGTTCCTCGAGGCGCGCAACGCGTAGCCGTCGCGGCGGGTCATCCGCTCGATCAGCCTTTCGGCCTGGCGTTCGGCCAGCGCGCTGATCGTCAGCAGCGGATTGGCGCCGAGCGACGTCGGCACGATGGAGCCATCGCAGACGTACAAGCCCGGGTGGACGGCGGCACCGCGATCGCCGTCGTAGACCTGTCCGTCCGGATCGACGACGCCGAGCGCCGCCTCGTCGGCCATCCGGCAGCCGCCGAGCGGATGCACGGTCATCAACGTGCCGCGCGTGACCTTGCCGTCGGACAGCGTGGACGCCAGGTTGTCGGGCAGCGGTTTCCAGAGGGGGTTGTCGATCGCGATCGCGCCGGCCGCCGTCACGCCCTGCAGCCATTCGGATTGCCGCTCGAAGGCGGGCTGGTCGGCGGCGCGGCGTCCATCGGCTTCGCGCCAGTCGATGCGCGCACGACGAAAATCCGCCGCATCGCCGGCCGCTTCGCGCAACCGCATCACGCCGGCCGCCGCGTCGTGGCCCATCGCGAGCAGCAGCTGGCTGTGCCGCGCGGCTTCGTCGGAGACCAGCAGGCCATCGGCGCTGCCGCTTTTGCGCCCCAGCAGGCTGCCGAACAGGTCGTGCCAGCGCGATCCATGCCAGCGCCGCGCCTGGAACCGCCAGCGCGTCAGCTGGTGCGGCAGCGAAGCCGTGGCCAGCAGCTCGGCCCATAAATCGCCCAATGCGCCGGGCACCGCGCCGTCCTCGATCAGCACCTGGTCCTCGCGCCGAGGCGCGTCGCGCAGATCGATCAGGCCGGTGATGGTCGGTCCGACGGGCGACGGGGAGGCGGTCCCCGGCTTTGCGTCCGCCATCGCATTCGCCGACGTGTCGGCCATGGCGGCCGTCTTGGAAGTGGCTTGCGCCGCTGCCGCGGCCGACTGCCGCGCGTCGAACCCGACCGCGTTGACACGTTCGCGCTGCCAGTACGCGGCGCTGATCATGTCACCGTTGGTCGACAGCCCTTCGCCGAGCCGGGGCGACAGCAGCAGGCCATCGGGCTGGCGGGGAGCGCGGCGCGATCGCAGCAGCAGCTCGGTACTGCCGACGGTGCCGCCCGCGACGATGACTCGCCGCGCGACCAGCCGGATCGGCTCGCCATCGATCAGCAGCCGCCGGTCGGGCGCCGTTTCGGCGATGGTCGCGTCGATCTGCACGTGCCAGCGCACCTGGTCATCGCGCCCGGCGCGCCCGCCGGCCACGCTCGTGCGCAGGAGCCGGGTGACGGTGACGCCGGTATACAGGCGCGCGCCCCATTGCCGGGCGTGCGGCAGGTAGTTCATCGTCAGCGTGTTCTTGGCCCAGTGATTGCAGCCGCTGACGCAGTTGCCGCACTCGATGCACGGCGACTGCTCGACGGCCGGGGGTTCGCCCGGGGCCGGAGCGGGATGCGCCGTGCCGTCGCTGTCGCCGCCGACCGTGAACGTGACCGCGACCGGCGCGCGCGAGAACCGGGCGCCATCGGTGCCGTCCCGGCACCCGGTGCTGGCCTCGAAGCGGCGTGCGATCGGCCATGCGACGTCGCGCAGCGCGCGAAACTTCTCGGCCTGTCCGGGGTAACGGGTAATGCCCAGCATCCGGCGGGCTCGTTCGTAATAAGGGGCGAGCAGCGCCGGCTGTTCGCGAAACACCCGCGGCCAGTCCGGCCCGCACAGGACCTCGGGGTTCGCCTCGATCGCGACGTTCGCGTTGATCTGCGATCCGCCGCCGAGCGCGCACCCGGTCAGCAGGCTGATGTCGGGATTGATCTGGAAGTCGAACAGCCCGTCGGCGGCGCCGATCGGCGATGGCGAATCCCAGCGGTCGACGCGCACGTGGCCGGGTAGCGTGCCGAGGTCGTCCGGGAATTCGCCCGGTACGTATTCCCGGCCGCGTTCGAGCACGGCCAGACGGATCGGCCGTCCGTCCGGGCGTTGCAGCCGGGCCAGGCGGGCGGCCATGACCGAGCCGCCGTAGCCGCTGCCGATGATGATGACGTCGAACTCGCGCTCCGCCGGATCGCGGCGACAGGCGTCGACGAGTTGTTCTATCCCTGTGGCCAGCCAGTCCATGTCGTTCTCGTTCGTATCGGTCTGGTGAAAGGGCCCGGCCGGGCGCGGCCCGGTCCGGCGGTGCAAGCAGGTACCGGTCGCGGGTGCTCAGGCCGGCCCGCGGGCTTCGAGCGGTTCGGCCGATGGGGTCGAGCGTGCCGTCGTGATGGCCGAGGCCACGGCCTTCTTCAAGGTATCCGGCCTCAGCGGCTTGTCCAGGAACTGGAAGCCGCGCGCCAGCGCCTCGGTACGCACGGCCGCGTCGATGTCGCCGGTCATCACGATCACCGCCCCCGGGGGCAGGGCCGCCGGCGCATGACTCGGCGCGTCGAACCCCGTCTGCGCGACGCCGAGCCGGTAATCGGTCAGCAGGCAGTCGACGCGCGTCAGTCGCTGCCGCGCCGCCTGGTCGAACGCGTCTTCGGGCGTATTGCCCGAGACGACCTGGCAGCCCCAGCCTTCCAGAAGCGCCGTCAAGCCGTCCTGCACGGCGGCGTCATCGTCGACGACGATCACGACGGCGCCGGCCGGGATCCGAGCCTCCGCGGTGGCGGCCGGCGCCGTCGGCTGGCTGCGATAGGCGGGCGAGGACTGGATCGGATGCACGACCCGGAATGTCGATCCCTTACCGGGCGTCGACGTCAGCTCGATGCGCGCGCCGAGCAGCGCGCACAGGCGTTCCACGATCGACAGCCCCAGGCCCAGACCCAGGTTGCGCTGCCGCCCGGGGTTGGTCACCTGGAAATACTCCTCGAATACGCGGGCCTGCAGATCCGCGGGAATGCCGATGCCGGTATCGACGACCTCGATCGTGAACGTCGCCGTGTCGCGCCGGGCCTGCAGCCGCACCGATCCGGTCAACGTGTAACGCAGCGCGTTCTGCAGCAGGTTGCGGATGATGCGTTCGACGAGCACCGGATCGCTGATGATCGCGCCCGCATTCGCGTCCACGTCGAAGCGCAGGTTCTTGTTGTCGGCGATCGGGCGGAATTCGTCGGCGAGCCGCACGCACAGGTGGTCGAGGTCGAACTGCGCGAGGTTCGGCTCGATCGCCTTGGCGTCGAGGCGCGACAGGTCGAGCAATCCGCCGAGCAGTGCGTCGATCGATTCGACGGCCGAATCGATCCGCGAGACGACGGATTTGATCGACGGTTCGAGCGGCCGCTGCAGCAGCGCGCCCGTCAGCACCGACAGCGCCGTCACCGGTTGCCGCAGATCGTGGCTGGTCGCGGCCAGGAAGCGCGACTTGGCCAGCATCGCTTCCTCGGCGAGCGCCCGCGCGTTCTGCGCCGCCTCGGTTTCGGCCGACAACCGGGCGATCAGGTCGACGTTCTCGAAGCGCATCCGCGTGGCATCCCGGATGACCTTGCCATAGTCGGCCGCCGACGCGGCGAGGATGAAGGTGAACAGCACGATCAGTATGGCGACCGGTACCGAGTACGATGATCACGAGCGCAGCCACGAGATCGACAGCAGCGTGGCGAGCGCGCCCAGGAAGCCGGCATACTGGCGAGGCAACTGGCTCATCGTCGCGATCGACGCGGCCGCCCATCCCATGATCGCCGCCGTGATCACGCCTTGTTCCAATGGCGGCAGTATCGGTGCGAAGAACAGCGCGTACAGCCCGGCCATCATGCCGCTGAGCGTCGCCGACACGATCATCGCGCGTTCGGTCCATTCGATCGGCGGCGGATGGCCGGTGCGCAGCCACCACGTCGCGAACCCGGCGCGCGTGGCGATGACCAGGAAGGCTGCCAGCGCCCAGGCATAAGGGCCCCGGTCGGTCGAAAACGGCGCGACGAAGGCCGTGAGCGTCGGCACCATGACGAAGGCACCGATCGGGGCCCGCCGTGTCTGCAGCATCAGCAGGCGCAGCCGTTCGACCCGGACCCTGGTTTGTTGTTCGCTGTGTGTGTCCAAGTCGCGTTCCCGAATCCGCCTCGCGGCCATCATCAACGGACCATTCTCGGTCACCGCGATGGCGAGCGCTACCCTCCGATCGATCCGGATGGGCCTGTGCCGAAGTCGATGGCCGACCGCCGGCCATGGCCAACGCGTTTCGGCCCCGGTCAGGTTCATGCCACGCACCTAGCCTTTGGTCGAGGTTGGCTGTTCTTCCGTCGAGCCCTGCGTATTGGCCGTCCGTTACCTTGAACTGGTTCGGGGGAGGGGTTAGATTGGCTCCATGCGATTCCTGATCATTGATGACCATCCGATGATGCGCGACGCGGTGGCCGCGTCACTGTTGACCGTCGACCCGACGTTCGACGTCGTCGGCGTGTCCAGTCTCGAGGAAGGGCTGGCCGTCCTGCGCAAGGATGACGGCGTCGACCTGCTGTTCCTCGACCTGAACCTGCCCGGCGTACAAGGGCTGCAGGCGCTCGAGCAATTGCGCCTCCAGCATCCGGGCCTGCCGATCGTCGTCGTCTCGGGCACCGTCACGCCCGAGGAAGCCATCGCGGCGATCGACCTGGGCGCGATGGGATTCATCCCCAAGACCGCCAATCGCGAGATCTTTCTCGGCGCGTTCGAACTGGTGGCGCGGGGCGGCGTCTATGTGCCGCCTACGGTGCTGGGCGCGCTGCGCCGCGATTCCCGGCCCGTCGTGCCTCAGCCGCAGGCCGAGATGGCCGTCGCGGCCGCCGAGGCCGGCCATGGCGCCGCCGAGCCCGCCGAGGAAATCTTCGATCCGGATTTCCTGTCCGAACGGCAGCGCGAGGTGCTCGGCCTGCTCGTCAAGGGGCTGCCCAACAAGTTGATCGCTCGTCGGCTCGACATCGCCGAAAGCACGGTCAAGCTGCACGTCGGGGCGTTGCTGCGCGTGCTGGGCGTCAGCAACCGCACGCACGCCGTCATCGAGGCCAGCCGGCTGGGCTTGCGCTTCTGACGGCCGGCGCCTCTTCGCGCCCAGAATCCGGTTTTTTTCGTTGTGAGTGTTCGCTTTCGGTGTATTGCCGGCCGAATGGGCGGAGCTGTCGCGACGTTTGCCAGCGATCGGCCAGCCCGGGTCCGTTAATCCCTTTGGATGCCCGCCCCGACCGTTGACCAGCGGCTCGACGCTGCTAAGGTGTGGACAACGCTCGATGTCTGGCCGGTTTTTCCACATAGTGGAATTCGATCGTTGTCCTGGCCAGCCATCCCACGCCCACGGAGAATGCCCTTGAGCACCGAATTTCCGTTCGGCCTCCACGTCGGACCTTATGAAATGCGCGCGCGGCTGGTGCCCCGCCACCAGTTGTTCGATCGTCGTTCGCGCTCGTGCATCAGCCTCGAGCACGGCCTCGTGTTGTTCGACGAAACGCTCGAACCGGCGCGCCTGATCGAAGAATTCCTGTTTCGCACGATCCGCTTCATCCACTACGTGCACGGCCTGAACCAGGAGCAGATGAACGAAGAGGCCTATACGCACAGCTTGTCGGCGGGCCTGGTCGCGTTCGCGCGCAATAACCCCAAGACCTGGCTATGGATGAACTGGATGATGCAGATGCACTATGCACCGCATGCCCGTTTCGTCGACGTGCTGCAAGGCCGGGGACCGCAGGTCGCGATGCCGCGGCGCGTCGTGTGCCGACGGCATGTCGTATCGGTCGGCCGCCTGCCCGAGCGTGATGCGCGGTCGCGGCTCGGCGACTACGACTACGAGCTGTTCCACATCCGGATCTATCCGACGCTGACCGGCACGGTCCGCGCGACCGTGTTGTTCCATGAGATCGTCCACGGTCTGCACCATGCCGCCGGTTTGACCGATGACACGCCGTGGCAGCGCTACGCGCGCGAACAGGCGCGGCTGGTCATTCAGTTCGCCAAGGCCAATCCGGGCGCATGGCGCTATCTGCTGAGGACGCTCGACGAACCGGTGACGACGAGCGTGGCGCCTCGCCTGGCTGCCTGAACGCGCAAGGCAAGCTAGCTGCGACGACGCAACCTAGTTGCTCGTTGCTCGTTGCTCGTTGCTCGTCGCGGGATCAGTCCGCGCGCGCCATCCGCGCCAGCAGTTCGCGAGCGTTCATCTCGGTCGAGATCGACAGCTCCAACGGCGTGCGGCTCAGGCCCGAACGCTGGTAATGCAGGTTCTCGTACAACTCGGCCGTGGCCGGAAAGCTCGTCAGCAACTTGTCGAGAAACGCGTCCGACGGTGCGTCGCGCAATGCGTCCGACAGCCGCTCGACGGTGCGCTGGTACTGGTCGGCATTGACGGCGACGGGGTTGTGCTCGATCCGTTCGAGCAACTGCGCCAGTTCGATGATGCCCTCGATCTGCGCCGGCGTGCGTTCGCTGTGATTGACGTTCATCATATGCTCCCTATTCCGGGGCCCGATGCCGGCACTCGCCGACATCGGGCCGTTGACTGTCATCTGGGGGCGGCCGGCATGAATGCAATCCCCGTCATCGGCCCGGCGAGTCCGGCTCGCCGGCGTGCCGCGCCCCATCCGAGGAGTTCTTTCCATGCTCGAGCTGTACACCGCCCCCGGCACCTGCGCCATGGCCTCGCACATCGTGCTCGCCGAGATCGGCGAACCCTATGCGATCCGGCGCGTCGACTTCCAGAACGGACAGCAGCGCAGCCCTGAATACCTGGCCGTCAACCCGCGCGGCCGCGTGCCGGCGCTGGTTACCGAGCGTGGCGTGCTGTTCGAGTCGCCGGCGGTCCTCGCTTACCTCGCCCAGCGGTATCCGGCCGCCGGGCTCGCGCCGCTCGATGATCCGTTCGCGTTCGCGCAGGCGCAGGCGTTCAACAGCTACGTCGCGTCGACGCTGCACGTGGCGCACGCGCACCGCATGCGCGGCACGCGCTGGGTCGATGATCCGGATGCGCTGAAGGCGATGCAGGCCAAGGTGCCCCAGACGGTCGGCGAGGCTTTCCAGATGATCGAGGACCATATGCTGGCCGGCCCGTGGGTGCTCGGCGAACGCTATTCGATCTGCGACGCCTACCTGTTCACCGTCCAGCGTTGGATGAAGGGCGACAGCGTCGATCCGGCCCGCTATCCGAAGATCGCCGCGCACACGGCGAGCATGCAGCAGCGTCCGGCCGTGATCCGGGCGCTGGCTGAAGAGACGGCCTGATCGCGGAAGGGATGGTGCCTATGGGGCGTTCTGCTCGACGGAATTCCGCCGCCACCCGAGGAGGGACCCGGACGCTCGCCCGGCTGCTCGTCGGGATGGCCGGCGGCTTGGCGGCCCTTCTACCCGGGGTGGGAAACGCGCAGGAGGCGGGCGCGAACCCGGGTCCCGCGTCCGACATCCAGCGCGAATCCTGGCAGGCGCTCGGCCAGGCCACCGGGGTCTGGCAGCGCAAGCCGCCGTTCGGCGCCGCTTATGACGGCCCGAACAGCCTTCGGGCCGATCGCGAGCGATCGTACTCGTATACGGCCACGGCCTTCATCGGCGCGCGTCCGTGGCGGGGCGGCGAGTTCTACCTGAATCCCGAAGTCGCCGCCGGCCTTCCGTTGTCGAACCTGACCGGTGTCGGCGGGTTCCCGAACGGCGAACTGGCGCGTACGTCGGGGCGCGATCCGGTGCTCTACCTGGCGCGTGCGTTCTGGCGCCAGACGATCGGCTTCGGCGGCGGCGGCGAAACGATCGAATCGGCGCCGAACCAGATGGCGGACGTCGTCGATCGCCGCCGCCTGGTCGTGACGGCGGGCGTCGTGTCGCTGATCGACATCTTCGATCGCAATGCATACAGCCACGACCCGCGCACGCAGTTCATGAACTGGGCGCTGATCACCCATGGGTCGTTCGATTTCGCGGCCGACGCGCGCGGCTATACGCGCGGCGGTGCGGTCGAATGGATCGACGAAGGCTGGGCGCTGCGCGCGGGAAGGTTCGCGATGGCCCGCGAATCGAACGGCTTGCCGCTGAACCCGGCGCTGGGCCGCAGCCACGGCGACCAGGTCGAGTTCGAATCGTCGACCATGCTCGCCGGCCAGCGCGGCACGTGGCGCGCGTTGTTCTGGCGCAATCGCGCGGTGATGGGGCGCTACGACGATGCGATCGCCGCCGCGGCCGCGACGGGCGGCGATCCGGCGGTCGCCGACGTCCGTCGCGACCAGCGCAAATGGGGATGGGGACTGAGCATCGAACAAGCGCTGGGCCGCTGGGGCGGATTCTTCGCGCGCTACGGGCGCGGTCCGGATCGCGCCGAAACGTATTCGTACACCGAGATCGGTCGCAGCGCATCGGCCGGGTTGCTGATCGATGGGAGCCTTTGGGGGCGCGGCGAGGACCGGCTGGGCGTGGGGGTTGCCGAGAACGCGTTATCGACCGCCCATCGCAACTACCTGGCGTTGGGCGGCCTGGGGTTCTTCCTCGGCGACGGCAAGCTCGACTACCGGCCCGAACGCCTGCTGGAGGTGTTCTATTCGCTGCGGGCGTGGCGCGGTCTGTGGCTGTCGGCCGACTTCCAGCGGATCGTCAACCCCGGCTACAACGCCGCACGCGGCCCGGTCAGCGTCTACGGAGTGCGGATGCACACCGAGTTCTGAGAAGGTGTCAGGGCTGAGGATCGGCGAAGTTCCCGGCGCGCTTCTCCAGGCCGGCCTTGACGGCTTCGACCTGATTGGGACTGCCCAGCAGCGCGATCTGCTCGTCGGACTCGGCCTGCAGCGTGCGGGCCGCATCGCCCTGCTCGGCGATCTTCAGCAGGCGCTTGCCGGCGCGGATCGCGTGCGGATTGCGGCTCGCGACCTCGCGGGCATAAGCGAGCGCGTCCTGGTACGGGTTCTGGCAGACGCGCGTCGCGATGCCGTAATCGACCGCTTCGCCCCCCGAGAAGATCCGCCCCGAGAACGTCAGGTCGCGGATCACGTCGGCGCGCGCCAGTCCTTGCAGCAGCAGCGCGCCGCCCATGTCGGGCACCAGGCCCCACTTGATCTCGAGGACCGACAGCCTCGCATCGGCGGTCACGAAGCGCATGTCGGCGCCCAGCGCGACCTGCAGGCCGCCGCCGAACGCCACGCCATGCACGGCGGCGATCACCGGCACCGGGATGTCCTGCCACACCATCGCCGCATACTGCGACGCGTTGCTCAGCCCGTGCGTGCGGGGGCCCAGGCGCTGCTGGTGGCTGGGCCGCGCGCCGCCCGCGTCGGTGCCGGCCGCCATGTTCTGGAAGCGGCCCATGTCGAGCCCCGCGCAGAACGCCCGGCCTTCGCCGGACAACACGACCGCGCGCACGTCGGTGCGGTCGATCAGCGCCTTGCCCGTGGCGATCAGCGCGTCGAACATCGCCTGGTCCAGCGCGTTCATCTTGTCGACACGGATCATCCGCACGTCGGCGACGCCGTTCTCGACGGTCAGGCGGACGCGGTCATTCATGATGTCTCTCCTCGTTGTGCGGGCGCGCCGGCTGGCGGCCATCGTGTGATGCGGTCCTTCGATGATAACGTCGGGGCGCGCGCCGACTCCCGATCGCCGTCTCGATCCTGCTCCGCTCATGCCCCAGACCCTGCGTACCGCCTGCCACCACGAGCTCGTGATCCGCAAGAGCCGCTTCCTCGCCTGCGTCGAGCCGATCGACGGGCGCGGGGCGGCGCAAGCCCGCGTCGCCGCGCTGCGCGCCGGGCATCCGGGCGCCGCGCATGTGTGCTGGGCGATGCTGGCCGGCGGGCAGTCGGCAGCGGTCGACGACGGCGAGCCCGGCGGCACGGCCGGCCGTCCGATGCTCGACGTGCTGCGCCACCAGGATCTGGACGGCGTGCTGGCCACCGTCGTGCGCTACTTCGGCGGGATCAAGCTCGGTGCCGGCGGCCTGGTGCGCGCGTATACCGATGCGGTCGCGCAGGCGCTGCTGACCGCCGACAAGATCGCGTTGCGACGCTGGCGCGAACTGGGCTGCGTCGTGCCCTACGCGCTCGAAGGCTGGCTGCGCCGCGAGCTGGCCGCAGCCGGCGCCGCCGACGTCGACGTCGCGCATGGCTCGCTGGTCACGTTCCGCCTGCGCCTGCCCGACCCGGACGTCGATGCGTTCGTCGCGCGCGTCAACGAGGGAGGGCAGGGCAAGGTCGGCTGGCTCGATCCATCAGCCTGACGCGCGGGGCGGGGGCTCGATCCCGACGTCGACGGAGCTGGCTTCCGGAACCGCCACGAACAGCAGCATCGACCGGCCCGTCACCTGGTAGCACGCGTCGATGCCGAACGGTGCCGTGTCGCGGGCCTGCGCCTCCAGGTCGTCTTCGCGATTCGTGTCGAGCAGCAACTGCCAGCGCGTGATCCGGTCCGTGGCGCTGGCGTCTTCGGGAAAGTGGAACTCGACGACGTCATGATGGGCATTGAGCACCCACAGCATCGTCTCGTTCTCGCCGCGCTTGTGGATGCCGGTGACCTGCGCGCGGCCGTCGATCAGCATGCCGAAGCAGCGCATGCCGGTGTCGTCCCAGGCCGACTGCTGCATCTCGGTCCCGTTGGCGTTGATCCACGTGACGTCCTTGACGCCCAGTTCGGGATCCTCCATGCCGGCCAGGAAGCGGCTGCGCCGAAGCACCGCGTAGCGATGCCGGATCGCCAGGACCTGGCGTACGAAGCGGGTCAGCCCGTCGGCGCGCGCGGCTTCCTGCCAGTCGACCCAACTGATCTCGTTGTCCTGGCAATAAGCGTTGTTGTTGCCTTGCTGCGTGCGGCCGAATTCGTCGCCCGCGAGCAGCATCGGCGTGCCCTGCGCGAGCAGCAGCGTGCCGAGCAGGTTGCGTTTCTGCCGTTCGCGCATCGTCAGCACGCCGGGATCGTCGGTCGGGCCTTCGGCGCCGCAGTTCCATGAACGGTTGTCGTCGGTGCCGTCGCGGTTGTCTTCGCCGTTGGCCTCGTTGTGCTTGTCGTTGTAGCTGACCAGATCGTTGGTGGTGAAGCCGTCGTGCGCCGCGATGAAGTTGATCGACGCCCACGGCCGGCGTCCGCCCCGGTCGAACGTGCGGCGCGACGCCAGCAGCGCGTCGGCCAGTTGCGCCGGCGGCGCCTCGCCGCGCCAGAAGTCGCGCACGGTATCGCGGAACTTGTCGTTCCACTCGGACCACCCGGGAGGAAATCCGCCGACCTGGTAGCCGCCGGGCCCGCAGTCCCAGGGCTCGGCGATCAGCTTGACGCGCGCCAGCACCGGATCCTGTCCGCACACCTGGAGGAAGCCGCTTTCGCTGTCGAAACCATCGGGGCGGCGCGCCAGGATCGTGCCGAGGTCGAAGCGGAACCCGTCGACGTGCGTCTCGTTGACCCAGTAGCGCAGGCTGTCGGCGACCATCTGCATCACGCGCGGCACCGACAGGTTCAGCGTATTGCCGGTGCCGGTGTCATTGATGTAGTAGCGCTTGTCGTCGGGCAGCAGCCGGTAGTACGACAGGTTGTCGATGCCGCGAAAACTCAGCGTCGGTCCCTTCTCGTTGCCTTCGGCCGTGTGGTTGTAGACGACATCGAGGATCACTTCGAGGCCGGCTTCGTGAAAGCGCGCGACCATCTCCTTGAACTCGCGCAGCGTGTTCGGGCGGTCGGCCGCGTAGCGCGGATCGGGCGCGAAGAAGCCGATCGAGTTGTAACCCCAGTAGTTGACGAGTCCCTGGTCCAGCAGATAGTTGTCGTCGACGAACGTATGGATCGGCAGCAGCTCGACCGACGTGGCGCCCAGCGAGCGGATCGTCTCGACGACGGCCGGGTGGCCCAGGCCCGCGTAAGTGCCGCGCTGGTACTCGGGAACGTCGGGATGCAGCCGCGTGTGGCCGCGCACGTGCAGTTCGTAGACGACGGTCCGGTCCCAGGGCACCGGCGTGCCGCCCCGTGGGCCGCTCCAATCGAAATCCGGATCCACGACGACGCACTTGGGCACGAACGGCGCGCTGTCGCGCGCATCGAAGCTCAGGTCTTCGTCGGGATGCCCGACCGTATAACCGAAGATCGCCGGATCCCAGGTCACGCCGCCGGTGTGTCCACGCGCATACGGGTCCAGCAGCAGCTTGTTCGGATTGAACCGGTGTCCGGCATCCGGGGCATAAGGACCATGGACGCGGTAGCCGTAGACGGTGCCGGGGCCGACGTCGGGCAGGTAGCCGTGCCAGACCTGGTCCGTGTACTCGGGCAGCGCGATGCGTTCCAGTTCGGTGCCGCCTTGTGCGTCGAACAGGCAGACCTCGACGCGCGTGGCGTGCGCCGAATAGAGGGCGAAATTGGTGCCCTGGCCATCCCAGGTCGCACCGCACGGGTGCGGCAGGCCTTCCTGGATCGGACGGGTTCGCGACGTCATGGTCGGTGCCTTTCGAGTCGTTGTGGAGGGGAGGGTGAAGCGGATGCAGACAGGGGCGGTGAAGCGGGTAGCGACGCGAACCCGACGCGCTGCGGCTTGCGCGCGCATCGGGGAGGATCGGTGAATCGGGTTATGCTCGACCGCAAACGAATTTCCGGAGGACACCCCTGGTCATGCCGCAGACAGGCCATTCCCGACCGACGGCATCCGTGACGGATGCCGTCGTGCCCGCGCCGCCCGTGGCGGTCGAGCGATGGGCGCTGGTCGCCGACATCGGCGGCACCAATGCGCGGTTCGCGCTCGTCGACGATGGCGTAGCCTCGCTGCGTCCTCAAGCGGCGTGCACGCTGCCGGTGGCCGATTTCGCGTCGCTCGCCGATGCGGCGGAACACTACCTGCGCCAGACGCTCGGCCAGGATCGCGGCACCTGGCCGCGCCGCGCCGCGATGGCGGTGGCCACGGCGATCACCGGCGATGCGGTGAGGATGACGAACTCGCCCTGGGCGTTCTCGGCCCAGCGCCTGCGTCACGATCTGCACCTGGACGAACTGCGCCTGCTCAACGACTTCACCGCGCTGGCCTGGTCGGTGCTGATGCTGCAGGCCGATGATCTGCGGCAAGTCGGTGGCGGGCAACCGGTCGCCGATCAGGCGCGCGGATTGATCGGCCCCGGCACGGGGCTGGGCGTGTCGGGATTGATTCCGGCTGTCGGAGGAGGCTGGGCCGCGCTGCAGGGCGAGGGCGGCCATTGCAGCCTGAGCCCCGCCGATCCGCGCGAGGCGGCGATCCTGGCACAGGTATGGCGGCGGTATCCGCATGTGTCGTTCGAGCGTCTGGTCTGTGGAACGGGGCTGCCGTTGCTGTGGGAGGCGGTCGCCCACGTCGATGGCCTGCCGCTGCCCGCGCCCGGCGTCGAGCCGGTGACGCCGGCCTGGATCACGTCGCGGGCGCTGGCGGGCGACGCGCTGTGCGAAGCCACGATGCGTACGTTCTGCGCGATGCTCGGTACGGCGGCGGGCAATCTGGCGCTGACCCTCGGGGCGCGCGGCGGCATCTACGTCGGCGGCGGCATCGTTCCTCGTCTGGGGGCGTGGTTCGACCAGACGCCGTTTCGGCTGCGGTTCGAGTCGAAAGGGCGGTTCGATGAGTACCTGACCCGGATTCCGACTTACGTGATCGCCGGGAGCACTCGCGACCCGGCCCTGATCGGCGCGGCCTACGCGTTGTTGCTGGCATCGCCGCGCCTCGCGGCGTCGCGTTGAAGCAAGGAGATCTGCCGATGCCTTACCCCTCGGGCGTTCCCGCTTTCCAAGGACCGTGCCGCGGCGCCGGCCGGGCGCGCCGCACCGCATGGCGCTGGGGCCGCGCGTCGCTGGCTGGTGTGGCGATCGCGATCGCGCTGCCCGCCTGCCAGCATGTGCCGTCGGGCACGTCGCGTTCGCCGACCGGAGCGTCCGGACCGTCCGCACCGTCGCCGGACCGCAGCGATGACGGCGCGATCCCGTCGATCGTCGCGACGATGCGGACGCGCGCGCAACCCGCGCCGTCGTGGATGGTCGGCAGCTTCGTCGGCACGTCGCTGCGCAGCGGCCTGCGCAACATCGCGATCGACGTGGCGGCCGATGGCGGCATCCGCGGCCGCGTCGGCGATCTTCAGGCGCAGGGCCAGTACATCGGCGCCAGCCGCATTCTGTGGGCGCACGGCAACGAGTCGATCGTCGAACGGCGCGGCCGCGGCTTCCGCGTCACGCAGGTCAAGGACCCGGGCAACGTCATCGAATACCAGCCGCGTTGATCGCGAAACCCCTGGAAAACGCCTGGAAAGTCGCCGCGCCGCAACGTTGCCCCATGGAAATACGTTATCGTCGCGAGAAGAACTGCCTTTCCAGCGGTAATGATGCCTACAATCACGGCCGCACCTGATGGTTGTGGTTGTTTGTGCCAACCACCTGTGAGCGTGCCGACTCCTTCATTCATTTGGACTCCGCATAGTTATGGCAACCACCAAAAAAGCCGTCAAGGCAAGCAAGACGACCAAGAAGGCCGTCAAGGCCGCTCCGGCCAAGGCTGATCCGAAAGTCGTCAAGCCGGTCAAGGAAGCATTCACCAAGTCCTCGCTCGCCGCGCACCTGGCCACGCAGAGCGGTGTCGAGCCCAAGTCGGTCAAGGCCGTCATGGCCGCGCTCGAGAACACGATCCTCGGGTCGGTCCACAAGAAGGGCGCCGCCGGTTTCACGATGCCCGGGCTGCTGAAGATCATGGTCCAGAGCGTGCCGGCCAAGAAGAAGCGTTTCGGCAAGGATCCGTTCACGGGCGAAGAGCGCTGGTTCGATGCCAAGCCCGCCACGGTGCGGATCAAGGTTCGCGCGCTCAAGAAGATCAAGGACGCCGCGCTTTGATGACGGAGGGCGACGGCGGGTTACCGCCGCTGCCTGCCGGGTTGCTGCCGCCCGGCATCCGCGCCCGCTACGCGCCCGGCATCAATGGCCTGCGCGTCCACGTGCTCGAGGCGGGTTTCGAGACACCGGGCCGGCCGTGCGTGCTGCTGCTGCATGGATTTCCCGAGCTGGCCTATAGCTGGCGCAAGGTCATGCCGGCGTTGGCGCAGGCCGGCTACCACGTGCTTGCGCCAGACCAGCGGGGTTATGGCCGCACGACGCCCGATCCTGTTTCCTACGACGACGACATCGCGCCGTACCGGATGATGAATCTGGTGCGCGACGCGCTCGGGGTGGTGGCCGCGTTCGGCCATCGTTCGGTGGCGGCCGTCGTCGGTCATGACTTCGGCGCGCCGGTCGCGGCCTGGTGCGCGCTGATCCGTCCCGACGTCTTCCGTTCGGTGGCCTTGCTTAGCGCGCCGTTCGGCGGCCCGCCGCCGCTGCCGTTCGCCACGATGCCGCCGGATGTCGGCGGCGATGCACCGGCTGCCGCTCCCGTCGCCGCCGGCGTCGCGAACGCCGACATCCATGCGGCGCTGGCCGTGCTGCCGCGGCCGCGCGTGCACTATCAGTGGTATTACTCGACGCCCGGCGCCAACGCCGACATGTGGCGATGCCCGCAGGGCGTGCAGGCGTTCCTGCGCGCCTACTACCACGTCAAGAGCGCCGATTGGCCCGGCAACGATCCGCAACCGCTGCGTGCGTGGACGGCCGACGAACTGGCCAAGATGCCGACGTACTACGTACTCGACCAGGGGCAGACGATGGCGCAGGCCTGCGCGCCGCAGATGCCGTCGGACGAGGCGGTCGCCGCCAATGCGTGGCTGCCCGATGCCGAGCTGCGCGTCTATGCCGACGAGTATCGGCGGACCGGCTTCCAGGGCGGTTTGCAATGGTATCGGTGCGGGACCAGCGGCCGCTTCGTCGCCGAGATGCAGACCTGGGGCGGTTGCCGGATCGACGTGCCGTCGACGTTCATAGCGGGCCGCAGCGACTGGGGCATGTACCAGAAGCCCGGTGAGTTGGAGCGGATGCGGCGCGACGGGTGCACGCGCTTTCTCGGCGCCCACGTCGTCGATGGCGCCGGCCACTGGGTGCAGCAGGAACAGCCCGCACGCGTCGTCGAGCTGCTGCTGCGCTTTTTCGGCGAAGCGGGCGTCGCCGCCGCCGATTGACGGTCCGGCGCCTTCCGGCGTGACGGGCCCGCCGCGGCTGGCCGGTATTCATCGGGTTTGATGCAGCCGTTCGTCAGAACGCGCTGTTCGACGCCGTCTCGTCTCGCGGACACTGGACCGGTGCGGCATCGCCCAGCGCGTTGCCGCAGCGTCGTCAACGCAGTCCGGCAGGACGGGCATCCGATCCGATGCTCCGAGAGTACGAGAATCATGGTGAGTCTGAAATCCGTGGCCGCCAGCCACGCCGATACCCGTGCCGCGATCGCCGCGCTGGCGCAACGGTGCGGCAAGGACGTGGATCCGGCGTTCGTCTGCGCGTTCTATGACGCCGACCACGACGACGTCCTCATCGGTGAGTTCCTGCATGAGCGCTTTCCGAACGCCGCGGTGATCGGGGGCACGTCGTGCAGCGGCGTGATGACCGACGGCGGCCTTGGCGGCCCCGGCTCGATCGGCCTGTTGATCGTCGACGATGCCGACGGCAACTACGGCTCGGCGGCCGCACCGCTGGACGGCGATCCGGCCGGTTGCGCCGAGCGCGCGCTGCGCGCCGCGCTGCGGGATGCCGAGTGCGAAGGTGAACTGCCCGAGCTGATCTGGATCTACCAGGCCCCCGGCAGCGAAGAGCAGGTGATCGAAGGGCTGCGCCGCGTCGTCGGCGAGCGGTGCCCGATCATCGGCGGCAGCTCGGCGGACAACGAGGTCGCGGGTAAGTGGCGCCAGCTCGGCCCCGATGGTCCGATGGCCGACGGTCTCGTCATCGCCGTCCTGTTTCCGTCCGGCGGCATCGGCTTCGCGTTCCAGGGCGGCTACGAGCCGACCGGCTCGACCGGCGTCGTCACGCAGATCGGCTACCGGGCGAACGGCGACAGCGGCGTCGTGACGCAGTCGAGCGGCCGCGAGATCCTGAGCATCGACGGACAACCCGCGGCGGCAGTCTACAACCGCTGGATCGGTGGCTCGCTGGACGCGCGCATCGCCGATGGCGGAAACATCCTGACCGACACCACGATGTTTCCGCTGGGCGTCGACGCCGGCCGGATCGAGGACGTCGCGCACTACCTGCTGATCCATCCGGATCGCATCCTCGAGAACGGCGGCTTGTCGACGTTCGCGTCGGTCGAGGTCGGCACGCGCGTCTACAGCATGCACGGCGACCGCTCGCGGCTGATCGAACGGGCGGGCAGGGTGGCGTCGGTCGCGGCGTCGACGCTGCCGGGCGGCGCCGAGAACCTGGCCGGGGCGCTGATCGTCTATTGCGCGGGCTGCCGGCTCGCGGTGGGCGAGCAGATGCCCGAGGTGGCGCAGGCCGTCAATGACAGTCTCGGGGGGAGCCCCTTCATCGGCTGCTTCACGTTCGGCGAGCAGGGCTTCATGCTCGATCGCAATGCGCATGGCAACCTGATGATCTCGGCTGTCGCCTTTGGTCGCTGAAACCGTCGAAGTCGCCGGGCCGGTCGAACGCGCGACGCCGGGTCGGACGATGAGCCGCATGGCGGGCGAGGAGTTGCGCGAGACCATCATCGCGATGGGGCGCGAACTCGACATGCTGCGCACCGAGGCGCGGCATGCGAACCTGCTGTTGAGCGCGCTCGATTCGATCCTGTCCGTCGGGCCGGATCAGGATCCGTTCATCGGCGTGTTCGCCGCCGTGCAGTCGATCTTCGATCATTCGCATTCGCTGGTGCTCGTGGAGGTCGGGCATGAGCCGTCCGGCGAGCCTGGCCTCAGGCCCGACGGCGAGTCCATCGGCGAGCCGCGGGCGCGCGCCGGCCGGGCGTCGGCGCCGGGCGATTCCGGCATGGACCTGCTATGCACGTCGGCGAGCCACGACCGCTTGATCGGCACGGTCTGGCCGATCGACCGCATGCTGGCCAAGGTGCTGTCGGGGCGCGTACTGACGACGATCGCCACGCCCGACGAGCAGGTCTGGCCCGAGGCCGCGCTGACCGTCGTCAATCGGCGCCAGCCGGCGCTGTACGTGCCGCTGCGCGTTCGCGATCGGCGCGGGTTGCTGATGATGCTGCGCGAGCCTGATTCGCTCGGTTTCGATCGGTCGCACGTCAGCCTCGCGCGCAAGTTCTCGGTGCTGGCCTCGCACGCGTTCGCGGCCAGCCGCGCGCACCAGACCGAGGTCGAAAGCCATCGGCTCAAGCGGCTCGCCGACGAACTCGCGGCGAGCCAGGAGGAGCTGACCTACCGCGCCAACCACGATCAACTGACGGGGCTGGCCAATCGCCTGCACATCCAGGAACTGGTCAACGCGCGGATCGCGGCACTGCAGCCCGGCCAGCGGCTGGCGTTGGCGTTCATCGACATCGACCACTTCAAGCAGGTCAACGACTACTACGGCCATGCGGCCGGCGATGCGTTGCTCAAGGGCGTCGCCGAGCGCATGCGGGCGGAGATCCGCACCCACGACATCGTCGGCCGTATCAGCGGCGACGAGTTCGTGATGGCCCTGGCGCCGATCCGCCAGCGTTCGCAGGTGATGGGCCTGATCGAGCGGTTGCGCAAGCGCTTGCGCGAGCCGTTCGACATCGACGGCCAGGCGTTGCAGGCATCGGCGACGATCGGCGTATCGGTCTATCCGGTGCACGGCCACGACTACGAGACGCTCAAGCGCAACGCCGACATGGCGATGTACCACGCCAAGTCGGCGAGCAAAGGGGGCGTCGGCTACTTCAACAGGGCGTTGGGACGCACCGCGATCGAGAAGATGTCGCTGGAGCGGCGCCTTCGCACCGCGCTCGACAGCAGCCAGTTCACCTATGTGCTGCAGCCCAAGGTCGACATCCGCGACGGCAGGGTGATCGGCTTCGAGGCGCTGGCCCGCTGGATCGACGACACCGGCGCCGTGCAGCCGCCGGCGCGCTTCCTGTCGGCGGCCATCGAACTGGGGTTGCTCGATGGCATCACGCATTCGATCGTCGATGCGCTGATCCGCGACCTGCCCAGGCTGGATGCCTGTTTCGGCACCGACGTCTCGTACAGCCTGAACATCGCCGCGCAGCAGGCCGCCATGCCGCAGTTCATGGAGAGCCTGGTGCAGCGGGTCGGCGCCAGCGCGCGGCGGCTGATGTTCGAGCTGACCGAGGAGAACTTCGTGGCCGCCGGCCTGTTCCAGTCGCGCGTGCTGCCGGTGCTGCGCGAAGCGGGCATCGGCGTGTCGATCGATGATTTCGGCACCGGCTTCTCGTGCCTGTCGATCCTGGCCGACATCACCGCCGACGAACTGAAGGTCGACCGCTCGCTGATCACGGCGATCCATCAACGTCCGCGCAGCCAGAGCATCCTGCGGGCCATCGTTTCGCTGTCCGGCGCACTGGGCATGAACGTCGTGGCCGAGGGCATCGAGACCGAGGAGGAGCGCGCCTACCTGCTCGAGGCGACCCGGATCTCGGTCGGCCAGGGATACCTGTTTTCCCGGCCGCGCTCGATCGATGAGCTGATTCGAGCGCGGGAACGCGGGCCGGGTATGATTCCCGGATGAGCACTCCGCCCGAGGAGCCGGCGACGCATCCGGCCGACGACAAGCCGCGATGGCTGCGTGCGTTGTGGATCGGTGGCGGACTGTTGAGCCTGGTGGCCGGCTTCATCGGCATCTTCCTCCCGTTGCTGCCCACGACGCCGTTCGTTCTGCTGGCCGCGTTCTGCTTCGCCCGCGGCAGCCGGCGCTGGGAGCGGTGGATGCTCGACCATCCGCGTTTCGGCCCGCTCGTGCGCGACTGGAACGACCGCCGCGCGGTGCCGCGTCGCGCCAAGCTGCTGGCGATCTCGATGATGACGATCAGCTCGGTCGGCACGTGGTTCTTCATCCTGCCGCCGTGGAACTGGATGCCGGGCTTGTTCTGCACGGCGGTCGCGATCTGGTTATGGCGGCTGCCGGAGCCGGTGCGCGCTGACGCGCCTGGAGAGCCCGGATAGAATCGGTTCATCCTCGCCCCATCACGTCATCCATTAGCAGGAGACCGCTTTGAAAACCCCGCTCGAAGGCGTCACGATCCTGGACCTGAGCCACGCGCTGGCCGGCCCGTTCTGTTCGACGACGCTGGCCGATTTTGGCGCCAACGTGATCAAGATCGAGCCGCCGACCGGTGACATCGCCCGCGCCTGGGGAGTCGCGATGCCGGGCGGGGAAACCTCGTACTTCGTCAGCCTGCACCGCAACAAGCGCGGCGTGATGCTCGACCTGAAGACCGACGCCGGCAGGAAGCTGTTCTTCGACCTGGTCAAGAAGGCCGACGTGGTGCTCGAGAACTACCGCGTCGGCACGCTGCGCAAGCTGGGCATCGACTACGAGGCGGCGCGCCAGCACAATCCCGGCATCATCTACGCGTCGGTGTCGGGCTTCGGCCAGGACGGTCCTTATCGCGACCGCGCCGCGCTCGACCTGATCCTGCAGGCCGAGAGCGGGATGATCAGCGTCACCGGCGAACCCGGCGGCAGCGGCGTGCGCTGCGGCGTGTCGATCGCCGACCTGACGGCCGGCATGAACGCGACGATCGGCATCCTGCTGGCGCTGCGCGTCAAGGAAAGGACCGGCGAGGGCCAGTCGATCGATGTCTCGATGCTCGAAGGCCAGATGTCGCTGCTGGGGATCATGATCGGCAACTACCTGTCGGACGGCAAGATGCCCGGCCCGATGGGGACCGCGTACGCGGCGCTGCTGCCGTACCAGACCTTCCACACGAAGTCCAAGGACATCGCGCTGGCCGTCGGCAGCGACAAGCTGTGGAAGATCTTCTGTCCGGCGATCGGTCATCCCGAACTGACCGACGATCCGCGCTTCGCGACCAACAACCTGCGCGCGCAGAACGACCAGGCATTGGTCGGCACGCTGCAGCAGATCCTGCTGACCCGCACTTATGACGAGTGGGAAGCGATCATGCTGAAGCACGGCATTCCCGTCGGCGCGATCAACAACATCGATCAGGTCATCAATCATCCGCAGGCCAAGGCCCGCGGCATCCTCGTCGACATGGATCACCCGAGCGTCGGGCCGGTCAAGATCGTCGGCGTGCCGATGCGTCTGTCCAAGACGCCGGGTTCCGTGCGCACGCCATCGCCCAAGCTGGGCGAGCACACCGAGCAGGTGCTCCAGCAGATGCTCGGCCTGTCGGCGGCGCAGATCGACGAACTGCGCCAGGCCGGAGCGCTGGGGTAAGCGCCGTGCAGCGGCGTACCGCGAACCTGCCGCTCGCGCGAGCCCTGGCCTTCGCGGCGATCGCCGCATCGGCATCGGTTGCTGCCGGATTCGGCATGACGACGAGCCTCGCGCTGGCGCAGCCTGCCCCCAAGGGCTCGTCCGCACCGCCCGCCACGTCGTCGGCGAGCCAGGCGCAATACCTGCTCGATCGCGAACGCTGCAACGATCCGGCGCTGTACGAGGACAAGGACGCGTGCCTGCGCGAAGCGGCGGCGGCGCGGGCGTGGCGCGCGCGGGGCGGTGATGCCGGCGACTCGCCGGCCGCCGGCCAGGCGGCTGATCCGGCCCGGTTCCAGCGCAACGAGGCGCGGCGGTGCGACCCGCTGCCGCCCGAACTGCGAGACGATTGTCTCGCCCGCGTCCGGGGCGAAGGCTTCGCCGCCGGCAGCGTCGGCGGGGGCGGCATCTTCCGTGAATCGACCACGCGCGAGATCGGCGCGCAACCGCCGATCGTGCCGGTCGAGATCAAGTGACGGCCGCGTCCCGGTATCGGGGCTGAGCGGCCAGCCACGGCAGGAACTTCTTCAGGAAGCGCGTCGTCGCCGGCATGAAATAGCTGCCGTGGTGATAGCACGGGTCGAGCGTCATCACGATCAGCCGGCCGCCGGTGCTGACCGTGTCGTCGTACAGGATCGAGCCGCCGTCGTCCGCATCGATCAGCGAGATGGCGCCGGCGGGGGGCGTCAGCACGCCATGGTGATGCCAGGTCGCATCGTCGAGCGACAGCGCGTCGAACATCGGATGCGACGGCGCGCTGGCGCGAAGGCCCGATGATGCGCCGGGCGTCAGCCACCACCAGAAGTTGATCGGCGTCGGTTGCCATCGGACACCCGGCACCCAGGTCTCGGCCTCGATGTCGCTGGTGACGACGATCGTTCCGCCATCGTCGAGAAACGCGCGCAGGCGCGGTGCGGCTTGCCGCAGGTCGGTCGCGTCCTGCCGACTGCCGATGTACAGGCAATCGTAGGGGTCGAGGTCGGCCTCGATCAGTTCCGGGGCGTAGATGCTGCCGGCGAGCGACGGGGCCAGGTCAGGGTCGTGCAGCGTACGGTGGTGGTAATAAGTGCCACCGTCGATCATCGCGATTCGCATGGTCGTGGATCCATCAAGGGTCGGGAAGATGCCGGGAGAGCGTCGGGAGGTTACGAGACGACGGATGCCGTCGATGGCGCGGCGATCGTCTCGCGGACCCAGTTCAGCACCTGGCGCGCGATGCGGGCCGCGCTGGTCGGATCGTCGACGTACATCCACATGTTGTTGCCGCTGTGCATCAGGATCGTGCCGCCCGCCGGGCGATGCCACAGCCAGTCGATCGGCGACCGATCGGCCTTCAGCACATGCAGCACGGTGGCTCCCGGCGGCGGCGGGTTGGCCCCGCGCGCATAGAAGCCGGCGACGCCGCGGCGAAAACTCAGGTCCTGCGTGTCGACGCCGTCGAACACCGGGTGCTCGGCGACGCGTTCGACCACTAGTCCGTGCAGGTTGCGCTGGGCGGCCGGGACGAACGGCTGGAGCTCCGGCAGCAGCGGATACGTGATGTGGCCATTGAAGACGAGCAGGCCGCCCGCGTCGAGAAAGCGGGACAGGCCGGCCGACCGCTGCGCGAGCGCGCGCTGGTCGATATGGGCGGGCGCGAGGATCGCGCGATAGTGCGGCAGGTCGTCATCGCTAAGCGTGCGCACCGGCCGCGATTCGATGCCGGCGGCTTCGGGCAGCGCGAGGAACGAAGAAGGCTCGTGCGCGATGGGGCGCAGGTGAAGGATCGTCATGGTGATGGATGAGGGTGAGCGGGATGGGCGAGCATGGGGACGACGGTGAAGCCACGCGGCAGTCCCGGCTGCGCGACCCGGCGCACCGGCACCCGGTACAGGTCGCTCAGCGCGGCGTCGGTCATCACGTCGTCGGGGGGGCCGAACACGGGCGGGGCGCCCTGAGGCATCAGCAGCACGTGGCTGGCGAAATCCAGCGCATGCTGCGGGGCGTGCGTGGTCATCACGATGGTCAGGCCTTCGCGCGTCAGGTCGCTCAGCAGCCGCAGGATCACCGCCTGGTTGTGCCAATCGAGCGCGGCAGCCGGTTCGTCCAGCAGCAGCACGCGCGCGCCGCCGACCAGCGCACGGGCCATCAGCACGAGCTGGCGTTCGCCGCCCGACAGCGAGTCGAACAGGCGCCCGGCGAGCGCGCCCGCTTCGACACGGGCCAGGGCGGCGTGCGCGGCGCGCGCGTCGTCGCGCGAGGGCGCGCCGAACATGGGCAGTTGGCCGGCGCGGCCGAGCAGCACCATTTCGATGACCGACAGCGGCAACGACGGTTGCACGGCCTGCGGCACCCAGCCGATGCGCTGCATGCATCGCACGCGGCCGTGCGCCGGGGCCAGCACGCCGGCGAGGATCTTCAGCAGCGTCGATTTGCCGCGGCCGTTGGGACCGAGGATCGCGCAGAAGCTCGCGGCGTCCAGCGAGAAGCGCACGCCGGCGAGCACCGTGTGGGCGCCGAAGCGGTGGCCGATGTCGTCAGCGACGAGAACGGGGCCGCTCATCGTTCGATGCCCCCGGCCCGCAGCCGTCGCAGCAGGTAAGCGAACATCGGTGCGCCCAGCAGCGCGGTCATCACGCCCAGCGGAATCTCGACGGGCGTGGCGGCGCGCGCGATCGTGTCGACGACGATCAGGTAGATCGCTCCGGCCAGCGTCACGTTGACGAGGAACGTGCGATGGCCGGCGCCGAGCGCCAGCCGCACCAGATGCGGCACGACGAGGCCGACCCATCCGACGATGCCGCACACCGCGACCGACGCGGCGGTGATCAGGCCGACGGCGGCCAGCGCCAGCGCGCGCGTCCTGCCGACCGGCACGCCGAGCGAGCGGGCATCCTCGTCGCCCAGCGACAGGGCCAGCAGCGCGAAGCGCAGCCGGTACACGAGGTAGAGCGAGGGTAGGATGACCGGCGCCGCGATCCACAGCTTCGCCGCGTCGGCGCTCGCCAAGCTGCCCATCAGCCAGAACACCATCGCGGGCAACTGGTTCTGCGGGTCCGCCACCAGCTTGACCAGCGAGACGCCGGCCGCGAACACCGCCCCGACGACTAGGCCGGCGAGCACCAGCACGATCGACGTCGACATCCCGCCGCGCCCGCCCGCCAGCCAGAACACCAGCGCCAGCGACCCCAGGCCGAACGCGAACGCGCCGAGCACGATCGCGGCGGGGTGCGCCGACAGCATCATGCCGAGCACGCCGCCGAACGCCGCGCCCGACGACACGCCGAGCAGTTGCGGCTCGGCCAGCGGATTGCGGAACACGCTCTGCATCGCGGCGCCGCTGATCGCCAGCCCGGCGCCGACGATCGCGGCCAGCGCGATGCGCGGCAGCCGTACCTGGTGGACGATGCGCGCCGCTGCGTCGGGCGCTTCGATGCCGGGCCAACCCAGGTCGGCGAGCAGGACATCGACCAGTGCCGACGGGGGCAACGCATAGCGTCCGGCGCACAGCGCCGCGACGATCGTCACCAGCAGCAGCGCGAGCAGTCCCCAGCCCGCGCGGGGCGAGCCGCCCAGGCCCTGGGCCGGCGGCGCATGCGTTACGGCGGGTGCCACGGTCGCCATGCCGGTCACCCGCGCCGGGCGCCGAACCACTCGGCGTAGCGGTGCGAGCCGCCGTTGTCGGCGATCTTCAGGATGCCGTCGATCTCGGGCTCGCTCAGCGAATGGCCGTACCAGTCGCGATAGCGGTCGACCAGCGCCGCGCGCAAGTCCAGGCGCGGGCCGGCCGGATCGCAGACGCCCTGCAGCCAGCGCAGCGCCAGCGGTGATTCCTGGCTCGGCGGATCCCAGCGGAATCCGCCGCGCGGGAAGGCATAGACGCGCCGCTCGCGCACCGCGCGCAGCGACGCCAGCCGGCTGTCCGCCTGGACGGCGGCGGGCGTCAGTCCGGGTTCGAAGTTGTTCAGCAGCAGGATGTCGGGGTTCCACGCCATCAGTTGCTCGACGTTGATCGGCGTGAAGCCCGGCAGCGTGCCCGCCGGGTTGCGCGCGCCGATGCGGCGGATGTCGCTGTCCATGCTGGTGCCCTGTCCGGCGACGACCAGCGCGCTGCGCAGGCGTTGGAAATAGACGGCGCTCGGGCGGCCCGCGTCGGGCACGGCCCGCCCCTGACGCGCGATGTCGGCCAGTGCCTCGTCGAACTCGCGCGCCAGCCGGTCCCCGCGTTCGGCCTTGCCCAGCGCCTGGCCGATCAGCCGCAGCCAGTCGCCGGCCAGCGCGCTGTCGCCATAGCGCAGCGTCAGCACGGGCAGGCCCGCCGCGGCGATCGGCCGTACGATCGCGTCGCCGCGATCGCCCCATTGAACGACCAGGTCGGGGCGCGCGGCGAGCAGCGCCTCGACGTTCGGCGCGAAGTTCTCGCTCGCCACGTCGGACGGCACGCGCATCGCCGCCGGAAACATCCTGCCCAGCAGGCCGGCCGTCAGGTCGTCGCGCGAGGCCGGGTTCATGCCCGCCAGCCGTTCGGCGCCGCCATCCACGCACAGGATCATCGAGGCGGCCGGGATCGTGATCGCCACGATGCGACGCACCACCGGCGGCAGTTCGACCGTCCGCCCTGTCTGGTCGGTGATCCGCCGCGCTGCCGCGGCGGCATGGGCACGGCCGGCCAGCGGCGCCAGCGCGGCGCAAGCGGGCAGCCCGATCGCCAGCGCGCGGCGACGCGCGGCAGGGGTAAGTCTCGTCATCAAGGCCTCCCCGTCCTTAGTAGTTCGACGACAGCTTGAGCACGAACGCGCGGCCCGGCTCGACCAGCGGATTGCCGACCAGGCCCGCCGGATAGGCCATGCTCTGCGCGACGGTCGGATTGCGTCCGGCGCGATCGAACAGGTTCTCGATGCCGGCGACGGCGCGCCAGCCCTTCCAGTCGGATCCGATCCAGCGGGCCAGGTCGAAGCCCGCGTAGACGTCGACGATCGCGTAGCTGGCGGTCGCCCGCTCCTGCGCGGGGTCGATGCGCGTCTTGCCCTTGTAGGCGCGGACCACGCTCTCGCCGTACCAGCCCTGCGGCGCGTCGTAGCGCAGGCCGACGAGGGCCACCCAGGGGGCGATCTCGACCAGCGGCGTGCCGGTCGTGCGGTCCGTCCCGCGGGTGCCGGTCAGCGCATGGCGGACCCGCCACTGCCGGGCGAACTGCCAGTGGCCTTCGACCTCGAGTCCCTGCATCTCGGCCCGCCCGACGTTGCGGCGCTGGTAGAGCGTCGGGTCGATCATCGCCAGCGTGATCAGGTTCGTGTACCGGGTGCGATAAGCGGTGACGGACAGGCGGTGCGAGGGACCGCTCCAGCGCGCGCCGGCCTCGATCGTCGTGCTCTTCTCGGGTTCCAGGTCCGGCGAGGCCAGCGTCACGATCGTGCCGGCCGCGCCGGTCAGCGTACGATCCTGCCCCGACGGGGCGCGGAAGCCCCGGCCGATGTTGGCGACGAGTTGCCAATCCGGCGTCAGCCGATGGATCGCGCCCAGGTTGCCGGTGACGGCGGAGTTCGTCACGTTGCCGACGCGCGCGAAGGTCTGCTGCAGCAGCGCGCTTTCATTGGCCAGCGGCGTCTTGTCGATGTCGGTGCGCAGCCAGTCGTAGCGCAGCGTGCCGGCCAGCGACCAGCGATCGTTCAGCGTCCATTCGTCGTTGACGAAAACGCCCGCGTTGGTCGTCGTCGAGCCCCGGTCCATCCGTGTCGGCGGCGTGCTGGCCAGGATCGCGCCGGTGGCCGGGGACAGGCGCCGCGTATCGGCGACCCGTCCGTAGAACTGCTCGCGGAAGAAGTCGACGCCATAAGTGAGCACGTGACGATCGATCGCCTTCAGGCCGATCGCGTGCCCGCCGAACACGGTCGGCGTGTCGACCCGCAGATGGGTGTCGACGGTGACCGCCGCGTTGGTGCGGTTGGTCTGGTGGATGTGCGTGTCGAACTTGCGCACGTACAGCGCCGCGTCCAGCTTGTCGGCCAGCGCGCCCAGGTTGCGGCGTTCATAAGCGAGGCGCAGGTACTTCTCCTCGATCGGATCCTCGCGGACCTCCTGCCACGGCATGCCCGGCGCCGCGCCCAGGCCGCCGGCGCGTTCGGTCGACACGCGCTGGTAGCGGGCGGACAGCTCCACGCGCGAATCGGCATCCGGACGATAGCCGACGACGAAGTCCATGCCGCGCGATTCGAAACCGCTGTTCAGCGCGCGGCCCAGCGGCGTGCGGTAGTCGCCGGCCTCGCGCGCATGCGCGCCGACCAGCACGTCGAAACCGTTGCCGCCGCCGATCAATTCGGCCCGGCCGCCGACCATGTCGTTGACGCTGTTCATCTCGAACGAACGCAGCGTGGGTTTGAGCGTGAACGCCTGGTTCGGGTCGACGCGCGCGCGTCGCGTGACGACGTTGACGACGCCGTTCATCGCGTCGGCGCCGTACAGGCCCGATGCGGCGCCCCGGATCACTTCGATGCGCTCGATCGCCGCCGGATCGAACATATTGAACTCGAGCGTGTTGCGGCCGCGGTAGCGGTCGCCGTCGACGGTCAGCACCGAGCGCGTGATGTTCGAGTTGAAGCCTCGCATCACGATCTGGCCGCCGAGGCCGCCGGTCCGCGCGAACTGGATGCCGGGCGTCTCGGCCAGCAGCGACTGGATGCCGGCCGTGCCCACGGCGTCGCGCAGCCGCTGCGCGTCGACGACGCTGATCGCTCGCGTCGAGTCCTCGGCGACGACGCCGGTGCGTGCCGCCGTGACCTCGACCGTCGGCAGATCGTTGAAGGGCGTGTCGGCCGTGGCTGTGGCTTCGGCGGACGGAGGGGTCCTCGCGGACTGGGCGATTGCGGAGGCGGAGCAGGCGAGCGAGCCGGCCGAAGCGATCGCGGCGAGGGTCGACCGCAGGCGGGCGGAGGAAGACGGGTGCGGCGAGGCGCCGCAACGGGGCGTGAAGGCTTTCAAGGCAGGGTATTCCGACGAAGACCGGCCACGCTCACTGCGATGCGCCGGTTGTATACAATGAGAATCATTCGTATTCATAAAGAATAGAATGCCTGCCGCCCAACCCCCAATGACATATGTCAACGCCGGTTCGCTCGCATCGCAGCCCGCGTCATCGACGCCGACGCCGCCGATCGCGATGCGCTTGCTCAGGGACCATCCGCAGTTCGAGGGGGTGACGCTGGCGATGCTGGCGCGCGAGATCGAGGCGCCGCTGCGCGTCGACGCGCGTGATGGCGATTTCCTGGTCCGCGAGCGCGATAGCGCGACGCACTGGTTCGCGATCGAGCGCGGCGGCGTCGACATGCTGCGCTACGCCAGCGATGGACAGGAGCGGATCTTTCACCAGTTCCACGCCGGCGATCTGGTGGCCGACATGGTGATGTTCATGCCGCACGGCCGCTATCCGATGAACGCCCGCGCGAACGGCGACGTGGTGGCCTGGCGGTTCACGCGCGCATCGATCTGGCGCTTGTGCGAATCCCATGCCCCGCTGGCCCTGCGCATGCTGCAGCGGGTCGCGCAGCGGCTGTTCGAACGGGTCAACGAACTCGATTGGATGGCCGGCAGTTCGGCCGCGCAGCACCTGGCCGCCTACCTGCTCGATCTGTCGCAACGGCAGGCCGGCAAGCGGGTGATGCTGCCGGTCAGCCAGCGCCAGCTCGCCGCGATGTTCGGCATCCGGGCCGAGACGCTGAGCCGATTGTTATCGGACTGGTGCGCTAGCGGGCATTTGCGGCGTGACGGAAAGGGATGGGTGTTGCGTGACGTGGCCTGGCTCGCGCAGGTCGCGGGCCCCGCCTGGCAGTTCCGATCGGAGGATGCCGCGACCTAGTGTCGTGTTCCAGAAGTTCGCTGAACAAATCCGCCGAGAATCAGCGCCATGCCGCGTTGCAAATCCTCGCGATACCTCGGTATCGCTGCGGTTTGCGCCTTGCCTGGCCCTGATTTCGGCAGATTTTCTTATTCAGCGAACTTCTGGAACACGACACTAGGTGTGGATTCCACTCACGTCGTTCACGGGCCGAGGGGCGGGGTCGATCTTGGCGTTGACAGGCCCTCGCATCGCCGGGGACCGAGAAGGGTGCCGCGCCGCGTGCGTCGACATCGCGCTGTCCGCCGTGCCGTCGCGGCGCTATCATCGCGCGGATGTCCGCTCCCTCTTCTCATCCCGCATCGGCCGCGGCGTCGTCCGTCGATCAGGCCGCCATCGAAATGGCCTGGCAGCTCTGCCTGGCGCTGGTCGGCCAGCGCCGGCGACGCATCGAACCCGACGAAGGCGAGTACCGCCTGCACGAGGCCGCTGGCGCGGCGCCCGAACTTCGGTTGACCGAGCCCGGGGATCCGCACGCCGTCGCGCGCTGGCTGCGCGCCACGGGCTGGCAGGTGGCGCCGACCTGGCCGCCGGCCGCCGTCGAACTGCTGAATCTCTATTGGCCGATGCTGGCCGCGCCTCAGCCGGCCGCGCCTCAGCCGGCCGCGCCTCAGCCGGCCGCACCTCAGCCGGCCGCACCTCAGCCGGCCACGCCTCAGCCGGCCGCACCGCGAGGGATCGCGATCGCCCAGTTGTCCCAGAGCCTGGACGGGTGGATCGCCACGCGCGACGGCGATGCCTCGGTGCTGCTGAGCATCGCGCTGCACCGCCACCGGCTGCGCCTGCGCGCATTGGCCGACGCGATCGTCATCGGTGCATCGATGGCGGCGGCCGATGATCCGGCGCTGCGCGAGGACGCCGGTCCGCAAGACGGCTTGCCGATGCGCATCGTGCTCGACCCGACGGCGCGCGTGTCGCCGTCGCTGGCCCTGTTCAACGATGCGCGCGCGCCGGCGATCATCGTATGCGGTGCCGACCACCAGCGCCTGGCCGAATCCCGCTGGGGCAAGGGCCGCGTGATCGGCGTGCCGGTGATCAAGCGACGCCTGGACCTGAAGACGCTGCTCGCCCGGCTGCGCGAGCGCGAACTGGACGTCGTGCTGGTCGAGGGAGGCGGGTCGACGATCGCGCACTTCCTGGAAGCCCGGTGCCTCGATCGCCTGCATCTGGCGCAGACCGGCGTACTGCTGGGCAGCGGGCGCGAAGGGCTGCATTCGCTGGGTTCGGCGGTGTCCCCGCACGAGCCGCAGCGCCCCGACGCGCGTCTCTACCGGATCGGCGACGACCTGATGTGGGACTGCGATCTACGCGCACCCGCCAAGTCGCGATCCGCCGGTGATGGCGAGCGGCGGGCGGCCGCTCGACTCGTGGTGCCCGGCGAGTTCATGCGGATCGCTTGAGACGCTTCGCCGAGGCCTTATCGGGCCTCATCACGAGGGTTAACCCTCGATTCGAAGTTTGAAACTGCCCCGCCCCCAGAAAGTTTGAAATTCCTATACGCTGCCAGCGTTGAGGAGACATCGACGCGGGTCCGGCGTTTCGGCGGCGGCACCCCGTCCACCAAATTTCTAGGAGGGCTGGATGAGCCGGGCAATCGGTTACGCGGCGCAGGGCGCCGACACTCCCATGACGGCGTTCCATTTCGAGCGCCGTGACCTGCGACCCGACGACGTCGCGATCGACATCCTTTATTGCGGTGTCTGCCATTCCGACTTGCACCAGGTCCGCAACGACTGGAAGAACACGCTGTATCCGTCCCTGCCGGGTCACGAGATCGTGGGACGCGTCACCGCGGTCGGTTCGGACGTCGGGCGATTCAAGCCTGGCCAGATGGTGGCGGTCGGCTGCCTCGTCGACAGCTGCATGAAATGCGAGCCGTGCTGTGGAGGGCAGGAGCAATACTGCTCGCACTTCCCGACGATGACCTACAACAGCAAGGACCGGCGGGATGGCCAGCCGACCCTGGGCGGCTACTCGGATCACATCGTCGTCCGCGATCATTTCGTGCTGAGCCTGCCCGATGGGCTCGATCCGAAGCGAGCCGCGCCGCTGCTGTGCGCCGGCATCACCACGTGGGCGCCGTTGCGCCGCAGGAAGGTCGGCCCGGGCAGCCGCGTCGCGATCGCCGGGCTCGGCGGGCTCGGCCACATGGGCGTGAAGCTGGCGGCCGGTCTGGGCGCCGATGTGACGGTGCTGACCACGTCGCCCTCGAAAGAGGCCGATGCGCTCGCGTTGGGGGCTCATCGGGTGCTGATCACCAAGGACAAGGCCGCGATGAAGCAGGCCACCGCGTCCTTCGACCTGGTGCTGGACACCATTCCGGTCGCCCATGACGTGAAGCCCTACCTGCATCTGCTGAAGGTCCATGGGGTACACGCGATCGTCGGTGCGATCGATGTCCTGCCGCCGGTGAACAGCATGCTGCTGGTGGCCTGGCAAAGGTCCTTGGAGGGGTCGATGATCGGCGGCATCGCCGAGACCCAGGAACTGCTCGATTTCTGTGCCGAGAAGAACATTCTTCCCGAAACGGAGACCATCGATATGCAGGACATCAACGAGGCATTCGAGCGGATGCTGAAATCGGACGTCAAGTATCGATTCGTGATCGATATGGCCTCGTTGAAGCGGGAATTTCCCGATGACAAGAGCCGCATCTCGGCGTAGGGTCGCCGATGCTCGACATAGGCCGACAGCCAGTCAAAGCCGATATTACCCAGGAGACGACAAAGATGGCCCAGGAACCCAGGAAGATGCCGCGGTATGCAGCGCGCGTGCAGGAGCTGATGAAGAATGACGCGCAGCTGCAGGCGTTGATGCCCGACGCGGCTGTCTTTGAGGCGATGCTCGATACGAGCCCCCCTTCGTATTGGCAGCACATCGATACGGCGCTGACAGGTTACGCCCGGCGTCCCGCGCTGGGGCAGCGCGCCTATAACGTCGTGGTCGATCCGGTGTCCGGCGGCCGGCAACGCGAGTACCTGGATCGTTTCGACACGATCACCTACTTCGAGCTGCAGAACCGCATCAAGGGGCTGGCCAATACCTGGCGCCATCACGAGCAGCATCGGGTCGCTCCCGGTGAGTTCGTCTGCATTCTCGGTTTCACCGGCACGGACTACACGGTCGTGGATCTCGCCTGCGCCTACGCCCACGCCGTCAGCGTGCCGCTGCAAAGCACGCTGGCCGGGGCCGATCTCGATGGCATTTTCGCGGATACCGCGCCGACGGCGGTGGCGGCCACCGTCGATGATCTCGTGCTCGCCGCGAGGCTCGCCGGCACGCACAAATCGATCCGCAGCATCATCGCGCTCGATTACGATGAGCGCGTCGACAGCGATCGCGCGAAATTCGAAGCGGCACAGACGGAGCTCGAGCAGAAGCGATCGAAAGCGAAGCTGGTGAAGCTCGCCGATCTGGTCGCATTCGGCGCCTTCCAGCCGTTCGAGCCGCTGCCGCCGCATCCGGAAGGGCTGGAGCGGATGGCGGTCCTGCTCCACTCGTCGGGAAGTACCGGCAAGCCCAAGGGCGCGATCATGCCCGAGCGCATGTGCATGCCGGGATGGGATCCGGGTTTCATGGTTCCCATCGTCCGCCTGTGCTTCGCCCCGTTGAATCACCTGGTCGGAAGAAACCAGGTGACCTCCGCGCTGGCGCGTGGCGGCACGGCCTACTTCACGACGAAACCGGATTTGTCGCTGCTGTTCGAGGACATCCGGCTCGCCCGGCCGACCGAACTGCTGACGTTCCCCCGCGCGCTGGAAATGATCTATCGCCACTATGTCAGCGAGGTGGTGCGTCGCAGGGCCGCGGCCGGCGGCGGCGACATCAAGGTGATCGGCGATCAGGTGAAGGCCGAGATGCGCTTCACGTTCCTCGGCGATCGGCTCGCGCAGATGGTCGTCGGCTCGGCGCCCACCACGCCGGAAATCAAGCAGTTCATCAAGGATTGCTTCCAGATATCGCTGGCCGATGGCTACGGATCGACGGAAACCGGTGGCAGCGTGACGATGCGCGATCGCATCCTGCGGCCGCCGGTCACCGCCTACAAACTGCGCGACGTTCCCGAGCTGGGCTACTACGTCACGGACAAGCCCTATCCGCGCGGCGAGCTGTGCATCAAGACCACGCTGGCCTCGCCCGGGTACTTCAAGCGCCCTGACGCCACGGCGGGCCTGTACGACGAGGAAGGCTACATCCTGACCGGCGACATCATGGAGGAGCGCGGGCCCGATCACGTCGTCTACATCGATCGGCGCAACGACGTCCTGAAGCTGTCGCAAGGGGAATACGTCGCGATCGGTGCGCTGGGCAACGTGTTCGAGAACGGTTCGCGCGTCATCCAGCAGATGTACACGTACGGCAACTCCGCGCGTTCGTACGTGCTGGCGGTGATCGTCCCGAATCCGCAGGTGATCCAGAACCGGCTCGGCGCGAATGCTAGTGACGCGGACATCCGGGCGCTGATCCGCTCCGAGATGCAGGCGGTGGCGCGGGCCGAGAACCTCAAGTCGTTCGAAGTGCCACGCGATTTCATTCTCGAGCACGAGGCGTTCACGCACGAGAACGGCCTGCTGTCGAGCGTGCACAAGCGCCTGAGGCCCGCGTTGAAGGCCAAGTACGGCGAGCAGCTCGAACAGATGTACGTCGATCTGGAACGCAAGCAGACCGAGGAACTCGCGGCGCTCCAGGACCCCAACAGCAGCCTGTCCGTCATCCAGAAAGTCGGCAAGGCGCTCGAGGCGATGCTGGGTCTCGAGGATCTCGACGTGAATCTGCCGCAGAGCTTCGCCGATCTCGGTGGAGATTCACTCGGCGCCACCGGCTTCTCGGCGTTGCTGAACGACATTTTCGGCGTGACGCTGCCGGTCAATGCGATCCTCAGCCCGGCCGGCAATCCGAAAAAATGGGCGAAGACGATCGAGGATGCGCTCGCCAAAGGCGGCAGCTCGCAGTTGACGTTCGAAAGCGTGCACGGCAAGGGCGCCGAGCAGATCACCACGCTCGAAGTCGACGTCAACAACTTCATCGATGCCGAGACGCTGGCCAATGTCCCGCTCGCGCCGCCGCCCGACGTGTCGCGGACGGTGCTGATGACGGGCGCCACCGGCTTCCTGGGCCGTTTCCTGTGCCTGGAGTGGCTCGAGCAGTTGTCGAAGGTCGACGGCAAGCTGATCTGCATGGTCCGCGCCGCCGATCCGGAGACGGCTCGCCGCCGGCTCGCATCGATCTACGAGGGTAGCGATCCGAAGCTCGAAGAGCGCTTCAAGGCGCTCTCGGACAAGCACCTGGAGGTGATCGTCGGGGACATCGCCGATCCGGGGCTGGGCTTGGATTCCGTGATGTTCAACCGCCTGGCGGACGAGGTCGATCACATCGTCCATCCGGCGGCGCTGGTCAACCACGTGCTCAGCTATCAGGATCTTTTCGCTGCCAACGTGGTCGGCACCGCCGAACTCGTGCGCTTGGCGCTGACGAAACGGCAGAAGGGCATCGACTTCATCTCGTCGGTCGCGACCACCCACCTGCTGGAACGCGAGGTCGGCAACAACGAGGACACGCCGCTGCGTCCGAAGATCACGCTCAGCAACCGCTATGCGTCGGGCTATGGCGCCAGCAAGTGGGCGGGCGAGCAACTGCTGCACAGCGCCCATCGGCGGTTCGGTCTGCCGATCAACATCTTCCGCGGCGACATGATGCTCGCGCATCGGGGCTACCACGAGCAGATCAATCTGCCCGACGTGTTCTCCCGCCTGCTCTACAGCGTCGTGACGACGGGTGTGGCGCCCAAGTCGTTCTATCAGCTCACGGAGGACGGCAGCCGGCAAAAAGCGCACTACGACGGTCTGCCGGTCGACTTCATCGCGTCCGCGGTCGTCGGCATCTGCGTCCAGCCGCATCGGGGGGTCCGCACTTACCACGTCCTGAACCATCACATGGACGACGGCATGTCGCTGGACCAGTTCGTCGACTGGATCGAGGAGGCCGGGTATTCGGTGACACGGATTCCCAGCCACAGCGAATGGTTCCGCCAGTTCGAAGCCAGGCTGCGCGCACTGCCGGAAGACAAGCGGCAGCGCTCGTCGATCAACGTCCTGTCGTCGCTGGGGCGGCCCTATCCGGCCAATGAGCGGATGTTCGGCAGCGAGCATTTCCAGGCGGCCGTGCGCAAGCTGTCGGCGGGCCCGGACGTGCCTCACCTCGACCGGGCATTCATCTTCAAATGCCTGGATGACCTGTGCCGCCTGGGGTTGATTCCCGAACCCAAGAAGCTGGCGAGCGCTGCCTGATACGGCGGCGGTTCGAGACGACGTTCAAGGGTCAGGGGGCCGCCGCTGGGCGGCCCTCGAACGTCGCTCGATGGGGCTTGCATGCGCTTGCGCGCCTCTCCGCCAGAATCGCGGTGGGGAGGGGCGTGGCCGGCGCGCCGCCGCCGTTGCGGGGCGCGCGCGACGATATGGGTGTTACTGGAATCCGGCCACCGGATGCGGCACGTACGGCGCTTCGAGCCGACGGACCTCGTCGTCACTGAGCTTCAGCGATAGCGCGGCTACCGCGTCGTCCAGATGCGCGGCCTTCGACGCGCCGACGATCGGCGCGGTCACGCCGCGATGCTGGATGACCCATGCCAGCGCGACCTGCGCGCGCGGCACTCCGCGCTCGCGCGCGACCTCGGCCACCGCATCGACGATCGCGCGATCCTTGTCCGGCGAGAACGTGTACAGCTTCTTGCCGAATTCGTCGGTCTCCTCGCGCGCGCTGCCGGCGTCCCAGTCGCGCGTCAGCCTGCCGCGAGCCATCGGGCTCCACGGGATGACGGCGATCTTCTGGTCGCGGCACAGCGGCATCATCTCGCGCTCTTCCTCGCGATTGAGCAGGTTCAGGTGGTTCTGCATCGACACGAAGCGCGCCCAGCCGTGCCGTTCGGACGTGAACAAGGCCTTGGCGAACTGCCACGCGTACATCGACGATGCCCCGATGTAGCGCGCCTTGCCGGCCCGCACGACGTCGTTCAGCGCGTCGAGCGTCTCCTCGATCGGCGTCTGGTAGTCCCAGCGATGGATCTGGTACAGATCGACGTAGTCGGTGCCCAGGCGCTTCAGGCTCGCATCGATCTCGGTCATGATCGCCTTGCGCGACAGGCCGCCGATGTTCGGCGCCTTGCGCACGGTGTTGAACACCTTGGTCGCGATGACGATCTCGTCGCGCCGTGCGAAATCGCGCAGCGCGCGGCCGACGATCTCCTCGGACGTGCCGTCCGAGTAGACGTTGGCGGTGTCGAAGAAATTGAAGCCCAGCTCGACCGCGCGCTGCAGGATCGGGCGGCTCTTTTCCTCGTCCAGCGTCCACGCGTGCGTGCCGCGCGCCGGATCGCCGAAGGTCATGCAACCCAGGCATAGCGGCGACACTTTCATGCCGGTGTTGCCGAATCGGATGTAGTTCATCGTCATGTCTCCTGTCCGTCGTCGATCCGGATTCAGATGTGGAGGTATCGGTCTCAGCGCGGCACCCAGCCGCCGCAGACCGGAAAGATCTGCCCGACGAAGCAGTCCGCCGCGTCGCTGCAAAGGTAAGCGGCGAACCGCGCGTCCTCCTCGGCCGACACGAGCCGGCCCAGCGGCATCTCGCGGCGGATCCGTTCCTGGAACGCCGGCATCGCCTGCACCTCGGGCGGGAAGTACATCGGATTGTCGACGAGATTCTGCGCGATCGCGTTGACCTGCACGCGATGCGGCGCCATCTCGACGCCCACTGCCTGGATGTACGCGAGCTGCGCGCCCCGCGCGGCGCTGTAGGTCGACGCGCGCTTCATGCCGCGCAGCGCCGACGCGCTGCCCATCAGCAGGATCTTGCCCGCCTTGCGCGCGATCATCTGCGGCAGCACGGCACGCGTCAGTTCCTGCAGCGGATCGACCATCGTCGCGAATGCTTCGCGCCATTCGTCGTCGCCGACATCGATGGCCGGGGTGCTCGGCGCCGGGATGCCCAACTGCGCGATCAGGATGTCGACGTGGCCGGCCGCCTCGATCAGCGCCGCGCCCTGGCCGCGCTCGCGCAGCGATCGCCGGTCGGCGATGACGGTGGCGCCGCTGTCGGCGAACAGCCGTGACAGCGTCGGCCCCATGAAATCGTCGGGCTGCGTGATGACCACGCGCTTGCCGGAGAAATCGAATCGGGTCATCGTGGTCATGCCCTTTGCTCCCATGCCTTGTTCATTGCCTTCAGCAGCCGCTCCACGCCCTGCGCGCCGGCGACGCCGATCCGCTGGTCGACGATGAAGAACGGCACGCCGCTGACGCCCGCCTCGCGCGCCTGGGCGTCGGCCTGCGCCGCCGCGGCCAGCGCGGCCCCGTCGGCCAGCGTCGCGCGCACGGCGGCCTCGTCCAGCCCGGCCTCTCGAGCCACCGCGACCAGATTCTCGTCGTCGGTCAGGTTCACGGCGCGATGGAAATACGCGTCGAACAAGGCTTCGGCCAGCGCATCCTGGCGCCCGGCACTCTCGCGTGCGGCCAATGCCAGCAGCGCGTGCGCCTTCAATGTGTTCGGCTGGCGGACGATCGCGCCCAGGTTCAGGTCCAGGCCGATCGAGGCCGCCGCGGCCCGCACGTTCTCGTACAGCCGATCGACGTCGGCGTGGCCGAACTTGCGCGCCAGATAGTCGTGCCGATCGACACCGGCCGGATCCATGTCGGGGTTGAGCTGGAACGGAAACCAGCGCACCTGCACCGGCGGATCGCCGGGGTGCGCGGCTTGCCAATCCTGGACCGCGCGTTCGAGCTGCCGCTTGCCGATGTAGCACCACGGACAGACGACGTCGGACACGACGTCGATGCGCAGCGCGCCGCCGGGGGCGCTGCCCTGTCGGCCTTCGCCGAATTCGGTGGGGTCCATCGGAGGTCTCCAGTATCGGTGTGTGTCGGCTGGGGCCGATCGGTTGCCGGGGCACGGGGGGCTTCGTCGCATCATACGTCGAACGCGCGGATCGCTCGGCCGGGCTCGCCCCGATCGGATACGCTGCCGCGCCTCCTCAAAGTTGTCGATTCGAGCCGGCACTGCCGTGCGTACGCTCGAAAGACTCACAGCGAAAGGAGACTCCAGATGGCCACCCGCAAAAACGCGCCGCCTGCCGACGCTGCCCATGACGACGACCGTTGCGAGTGCCGCAGCGGCCCGATCTTCGGCTCCGCGATGGTCGACGGCCAGACCTTCCGCGGCAAATGGTTGAACTATGCCGATGTCGAGGGCAAGGCGATGTTCGAAGGCGACATCGTGCTCGGCGAAACGGCGGCGATGCAGGCCGACGAAGGCGGCAACATGGTGCTGTTCTCGGTCGGCATCACCGGCCAGCAGTTCCGCTGGCCCAACGGCCGCATCCCGTTCGAAATCGATGCGGCGCTGCCCAATCAGGAACGTGTCACCGGCGCCATCGCGCATTGGGAGGCCAACACGCCGATCCGCTTCGTTGCTCGCAATGCCGGCAATGCCGCGCAATTTCCCGATTTCGTGCGCTTCGTCAGCGGCGGCGGCTGTTCGTCGATGGTGGGCATGCGCGGTGGCCGGCAGGACATCACGCTCGGTTCCGGCTGCACGCTCGGCAACGCGATCCACGAGATCGGCCACTCGGTCGGGCTCTGGCACGAGCAGAGCCGCGAGGACCGCGACAACTTCGTGCAGATCCTGTTCGCGAACATCGATCCGGCGATGCAGCACAACTTCAACCAGCAGATCTCCGACGGCGACGACCTGGGCGCCTACGATTTCGGGTCGATCATGCATTACCCGGCGACCGCGTTCTCCACCAACGGCCAGGCCACGATCGTGCCGCGCCAGCCGCTGCCCGCGGGCGTGGTGATGGGCCAGCGCAATGGCCTGTCGGCCGGCGACATCGCCGGCGTGCGCGCGATGTATCCGGGCATCGGCCCGACGATCAAGGAGGTGGCCAAGGATCCGATCACCGACCCCACCACCGTGAAGGAGGTCCGCAAGGATCCGATCACCGACACGGTGAAGGAAGTGCGCAAGGATCCGATCAGCGATACCACCGTGAAAGAGGTGCGCAAGGATCCGATCACGGACACCATCAAGGAAGTGCGCAAGGATCCGATCCGCGACCCGGTGATCACGCGCAAGGAGGTCGCGTTCGATCCCGGCGGGCCGGTGTTGCCGATCGAACTGCCGCGGCAGTTCGAAGCCGGGGTCACGCCCTTCGTGCTGGCGGGCGGCAGCCGTTACCAGCAGGCAGATCCCCTGGCCGCTGCGATGCAGGAGGTGCAACAACTGGCGGAAGCGCATTCGCAAGCCCAGGCGCAGGCCGACGCGCTGGCCGAGGCCTACGAGGCGGCGCTGCAGAACCTGCAGGCGCTGCAGCAGCAGGGCGGCGGCCTGGTCTGATGGCCGAGCGCGCCATGATCCTCGTCGTCTCCTACCCGGAGGAGGAGCACACCGATGCGGTCTGCGCCGAACTGGCGCAGGCCGGCCGCGAGGTCGTGCGCATCAACCTGGCCGACTTTCCCAGCCGTGCCGGCGTGGCCGCGACATGGCGCAACGGCCGCGCGCCGTCGTTCCGGCTCGAACTCGAACAGGGAAGCGTCGACATCTCGGACACCCGGGCCGTCTGGTGGCGCCGCGTGCGTTCGTTCGAGCCCGATGCGCGCATTGCCGGCGCGGACCGCCGCCACTTCGCCGTCAGCGAAACCACGCAGGCGGTCTACGGCATGCTCGACGCGCTGCGCTGTCCTTGGATCAATCCGCGGCAGGCCGATGACGCCGCGCATCACAAGCCCTACCAATGGAGCCTGGCACAGGCGGCGGGTTTGCACGTGCCGCGCACGCTCGTGACCAGCCAACCTTCGGTGGCGCGGGATTTCATCGCCGACATGGGCGAGCGCCGCGTCGTTTTCAAGGCCTTCCTGGCCTCGATCGAGGACTGGCGCGAGACGCGGCTGGTGGAGGCCGAGGACGTGGCGCGGCTCGACCTCGTGCGTCTGGCGCCGGTCATCTTCCAGGAGTACATTGCCGGAGTCGACCTGCGCATCACGATCATCGGCAACCAGTTGTTCGCCGCGGAGATCGACGCCCGCCACAGCAGCTATCCGATCGACATGCGCATGGTCATCGACGAAGGCAGGATCCGCGCGGTGGAACTGCCGGACCACGTATCCCGCCGTCTGCTCGACCTGCAGCGCCGGCTCGGGCTGGTCTACGGGGCGGTCGACATGCGGCGCAGCGACGACGGCGAGTACCACTTCCTCGAAGTCAATCCAGCCGGACAATGGTTGTTCGTCGAGCAGCGTACCGGGCTGCCGATCACCCGCGCCCATGCAAAGCTCCTGTCGACGCTCGCCGACGAGGCCGTGACCTGATGGCAGCCGATCCGATGCGAACCGTGAGCGGCGGCGTGGTGTTGCCGGCGGACGTGGCGCCTGGCGCGGTCGGCAGCGTGCGGGTGGAGCTGCGCGACGTCTCGCAACAGGATGCGCCGTCGCTGCTGCTGGCCGCCGTCGATCTCGACGCCGTGGCGTTGGCGCCGGGTGCGAGGATTCCGTTCGAACTGCGGGCACCGGCCGCCGGCGTCGGTCGTTCGCTGTCGCTGCGCGTGCAAGTCGACGCGCGTTCGCAGCCGGGCGTCCGGCATGCCTACCTCAGCACGCAGTCGTTCCCGGTGCCCCCCGCCGGCGACGTGGGGGGGCTCGAGGTCGGCCTGACCCGGATCTGACCGGGTATCCGTCGGCGGGAGGTGGGCCTGCGCCCTACTTGGGGCGCGGCATGTCGAACATCGCCGGCGGCGTCACGTGCGCGTAGCCGCCCGGCCCCCCGGCCCGGAGGATCGGCTCGGCCAGTCCGGTCTGGTAGATCCCGTCCTTCAGGAAAGCCTTGTCGATGTGCACGGCGACGACCTCGCCCAGCACGAGCCAGCTCGGCACCAGCACGCCGTCCGTGCCATGCAACTGGATGATCTCGACGACCTTGCACTCCATCGACGCCGGGCTGCGAGCCACGCGCGGCACGTCGATCAGCCGGCTCGGCGCCTTGTCGAGGCCGGCCAGCTCGAACTCGTCGACCTCGGGCGCGACCATGGCGGCGGTCGCGTTCATCGACTGCGCCAGTTCCCAGGTGGCCAGGCTCCACCCGAACTCGCCATGCGCCTCGACGTTGCGGATCGTGTCCTTGCGGCCGGTACTCGAGAACCCGATGATCGGCGGATGGTAGTTGAACGCGTTGAAGAAGCTGTAAGGGGCCAGGTTGACCCGGCCGTCGGCGCTGCGCGACGAGATCCAGCCGATCGGCCGCGGACCGATGATCGCGTTGAACGGGTCATGGGGCAGGCCGTGGCCCAGCCTCGGTTCATAGAAATGGATGTCGGGGGGCATTGCCGGGCCTCGGGGTCGGGTCTCGGGGGGCCGGGGACACGGTGAACGGGGAATCGTTCGGCGCTTCCCGGTGGCCGCCGCATGCGGGTTTGATCCGGGCGGCCCGCGCAGGGCGGCCCGCGTAGGTCGGCCCGCGTAGTCGGCCCGCGCCTCGGCCGGCGGCGGAAGGAAAAAGAGTATAAAAGAGGCCCCGCGATCCTGCCCCTCCCGGAGACACCGATTTGAATCGCCCGTTGTGGATCGGCACCTTGTGCTTTCTCGGTGCCAGCATGGCCTGGGGCGCGAACATCCCGCTGACGGCGATCTTGTTCGAGACCTTCGATCCGTTCTTCCTGGCGCTGCTGCGGCTGGTCATCGCGACGGCCGTGCTGGTCGTGATCGTCGGCGCCGGCGGCTGGCGGATGTTGGGGATCCCGATCGGCCTGCGCCGCTACCTGCTGCTGTCGGCGTCGATGGCCGGGTTCTTCCTGCTGTACAACCTGGGCCTGCGGTACACGCATCCGATCACCGCCGCTGCGATCATGGCGGCTACGCCGGTCTACGCGGCCGTGTCGGTGTGGGTGGCCACGCGCCAGCCGCTCGAGCCCGGATTCTGGGTCGCCGCCGTCCTGACGGTGATCGGTACAGGCATCGCGATCGCCGCCCGCTCGCCGCAGGCGCTGGCGTCGTTGCGGCTCGAAGGCGGCGAGATCCTGATCGTGCTGTCCTATGCGAGCTGGAACGCGTTCTCGATCGCCTCGCAGCGCTGGTTCGAACCGTCGGTCTCCCAGGTGCGCCGCACCTATGTCGCGATGACCGGCACCGTCCTCTGGCTGGCGCTGGCCTGGGCCGCCATGCGCGCCGTCGGAGCCGTCGACGCCCCCAACCTGTCCCCCTCGCCGCAGGCGATCCTGTGGCTGCTGCTGACGGCGGTTTTCGCCAGCGGACTGAGCGTCGTGGCCTGGAATATCGGGGTCAGCCGGGTGGGTCTGGCGGCCGGTTCGCTGTGGCAGAACATGGTCCCGGTGTTCGCCGTTCTGGCTGCCATGTTGTTCGGCATTCTGCCAACCGCCGGCCAGGTAATCGGCGGTTTGATCGTCATTGCCGGCGTCCTTTACATGCAGTGGCGCCGAAGCCAACCGCCGGTCGGCCGTTCATCGGGACTGGTCAGCCGTTCATGAGACCCCCCTGACGGGGGCCCCCAAAGCCCTGCCGCTATCCCTCAGACTTCATGCTCAAGGTTTTCCGAACGAAGTCTCGCTGCAGGGTCTACCTTCGATGCTCGATCATTTCGACGTCCGGCTCACTGCCATGTCGATGTGCATAGCGATAGCGGCGGCCTACGCGGCCCACAGCTTCGCGGCGCACATCAAGGACACGCGCGGCGCGGCGGCCCTCGGTTGGTTGGTGGCGGGGGCCGTGTCGCTGGGCACGGGCATATGGGCCGTGCATTTCATCGGCATGCTGGCGCTGCAACTGCCGATCATCATCGTGTTCGACGCCGGTCGGGCATTGATGACCTGGGGGATCGCGGTGCTCATTAGCGGTTCCGCGCTATGGGCGGTTAGCGGGCCCAGGTTGATCCGTCTTCGATTCCTTATCGGCTCGGCGTTGCTCGGCGGTGGCATGGCGGGGACGTTCTATCTGGGCATGTCGGCGATCCAGGTAACCCCGCGCATCCAGTACGATGGATTCGGCGTCGCCGCATCGGTGCTGACCGGCGGCCTGCTGTCTTGCGTGGCGCTGCGGATGGCGCTCGGCGCGGGTCCGATGGGCGAGCCGCGCAAATGGCTCGGCCGGCTGCTAAGTGCGGTCGCCCTGTCCGTATCGGCCACCGTCGTTCATCACATCGGTCTTCGTGCCGGCACGCTGGCGCCCGAGGCGATCTGCACCGTCGATCCATCGACGATAAGTACCGCGTGGCTGGCGGTGATCGTCGCGTTCGGCTCGCTGGGCGTGCTCGGCATCACGACGATGGCGGCGATCTTCGATGCGCACCTGGCCTCGAATGCACAGCGCAACAACGACGCGCTGCGCCGTGCCAATGACGAACTGGTCAAGCTGGCCAGCCATGACGCGCTGACTGGCCTGCCCAACCGCACGCTGCTGACGCGGCGCATCGAGCAGGCGATCAGCGGCGCGGCGTCCGGCGCGCAGGCCGTGCCGTTCGCGCTGGTGTTCATCGACCTGGACGGCTTCAAGGGCATCAACGATACGCTGGGCCACCACATCGGCGATCGCGTGCTGTGCCAGGTGGCCGAACGCCTGTCGATCGGCATGCGCCCGCGCGACACGCTGGCCCGGCTGGGCGGCGACGAGTTCGTGCTGCTGCTGCGCGACGTCGAGGACGTCGAGTACGCGGCGCGGATGACCGACCAGCTTCGCGAGCGGCTGACGCCGGCGATCATGATCGCCGGCCACCAGATCACGGTGACGGCCACGTTCGGCATCAGCCTGTATCCGGCCCATGGCAAGAGCGCGCAGGACCTGCTGGTCAGCGCCGACCAGGCGATGTACCGCGGCAAGCGTGCCGGCCGCAACCGGCTCGAATGGTGCGAGCAGGAGCTGGCCGCGCACGCCTGAACGGGCGTTCCGCTTCGAGCTGAAACAAAACGACAAGAAACGCGACCCCGTCGACAAGACGCGGGTGGCGTCGGCCGGCACCATGGGCTTCATGTTCATCGATACTTTGGAAGGAATCGACATGAAGCGCGGAATCAAACGTCTGGTGATCGGCTTGGCCAGCGCCACTTTCCTGTTCGGCGGGATGGCCGCATGCTCGCATCACCGCGCCGGCGGTGGGGAATGGACCGAGGCCAAGGCCGTGCAGATGCGCACCCGGATCGTCGAGCGCATCAGCGACAAGCTCGACCTGGACGCCGCGCAGAAGCTCAAGCTCGACGCGCTCGCGGATGAGATCGCCGCCGCGCGCAAGGCCGTGCGTGGCGGCGACGCCGCCGCGGATCCCCGTGCCGAGATGCGGGCGCTGATCGCCGGCGAGCGCTTCGACCGGGCCGGGGCGCAGCGCTTGTTCGAGCGCAAGACCGCGGCCGTGCAGGCCGAAGGGCCCAAGGTCATGGCAGCGCTGGCCGACTTCTATGACAGCCTGAACGCCGACCAGCAGCGCAAGGTGCGCGAGCGGCTCGACAAGGGCCACGGCCGCTGGGGACGATTCGGCACTTGAGGGTGGCGGCCAGGATCCGCTCACGCGACGGTCGAAGCCGCGTGAACGGGTCCCTGCCTGTCACAATGCCCGCATGCATCGCGTACTGCTGATCGACGACGACGAGCGGCTCGGGCCGCCGCTGGCCATGTACTTCCAGCGCTACGAACTGGCGCTGGTTCAGGCGACGCGGCCCGAGGACGGTCTGGCGCGGCTCGGCGAGGGGGGCTTCGACGCCGTCGTGCTCGACGTGATGCTGCCCGGGATGGACGGCTTCGAGGTATGCCAGGCAATTCGCCGCGACAGCGCGTTTGGTGACATGCCGATCGTCATGCTGACGGCGCGCGGCGATGTGATGGATCGGATCGTCGGGTTGGAGCTGGGCGCCGATGACTACCTGCCCAAGCCGTTCGAGCCGCGCGAACTGGTCGCGCGGCTGCAGACGGTGCTGCGCCGGGTCCGGCCGGCCGCCGAAGCGACGCTGGTCTTCGATGGGCTGGTGATCGACACCGCACGGCGCAGCGTCCGCCGGCTGGATGCCGACGTCGAACTGACCGGCACCGAGTACGAATTGCTGCTGCTGCTGGCGCGCGAGCCGGGGCGCGTCTTCAGCCGCGACGACATCCTGAACCGGCTGCGCGGGCACGAGGCCGACCTGTATACGCGTGCGGTCGATATCGTCGTCAGCCGCCTGCGCAAGAAGCTCGAGCCGCTGGAGTGCATCAAGACGCTGCGCAACGCCGGTTATGCGCTGGCGCTGCCGCGTGCCGCCCCGACTTGAAGGGGGCGGCACGCGGCGGGATAGGGGTGGAGTAAGAGTGGAATAAGGGACGTCATGAAAGGCGACAAGAGCGACGGTGCGCGCGGTGGCGTCGGCGACGGTATGCCTGGCGATGCGCCGGACATCGTGCCCGGCGACGGGAGCCGCAGCCCGTGGATGTCGCGCGTGCGAGGGGTAAGGCGCCGCTTCGCCCATTCGATCGGATTGCGCATGGTCGGCGTATTCATGTTGTTGGCGATCGCGACGACGATGGTGTTCGTCATCGGCGCGCAGCGATCGTTCTCGATCGGCTGGCGGGAGGCTGCGCGGCCGCTGCTGATCGACTATGTGGATCGCCTCACCGGGCAGATCGTCGTCGACGGCACGCCGAGCGTCGACGCCGCGCGAGCGCTGGCCGAGCGCCTGCCGATCACCGTGCGCATCACCGGTCCGACCGTCAACTGGCGTTCGCATACGTCGCGGCTGGCGACGGATCCTGATCTGGCGGCGAATACCGGGTTGCCAGCGGGGAATTCCGAGTCGTTGGCGGCGGATGCCGAATTGCCGACAGCGGATCCCAGGCTGCCGGCAACACGTCGTGATCCGCCCGCCCGCGCAGCCTGGGCCGAGATCACGCGGCGCACGACCGCCGATGGCCATGCGATCACGTTCGGCATCGACCGCGAGGCGTTCGAGCGTCGGCCGCACGGCGTCGGCCTCGCATTGGCCGCGCTGCTGGGCGCGACGCTGCTGGCCTGGTTCGCCGTGCGCCGGCTGCTCGCACCGCTGGGGCCGATCGGCCAGGGGGCGCGGCGCTTCGGCGCCGGGAACTTCGCGCGTCCGATCGATTCGCGCTGGACGCGCCGGTCGGACGAGCTGGGCGAACTCGCGAGCACGTTGAACACGATGGGGCGCGACATCGAGCGGATGTTGGAAACCAAGCGCGCGCTGCTGCTGGCGATCAGCCACGAGTTGCGCAGTCCGCTGACCCGCGCCCGGCTGAACGTCGAACTGTTGCCGGAATCGGCCGACGTGCGGCCGCAGCGGCAGGCGCTGCTGAACGACCTGCGGGAAATGGCGTCGTTGATCGGCGACCTGCTCGAAAGCGAACGTCTGGCGACCCCGCATGCGGCGCTGCACCGCGAGCCGGTGGACCTGATCGCACTGGCCGGACAGGTGCTGGACGAACTGCAGGTCCGGTATCCGGCGGAGAGGGTGGCGGCGATCCGGATCGTCTCCGATCCGTCGCTGCCGCATCCGCTGCTCGACGAGGCCCGCATGCGCCTGCTGCTGCGCAACCTGCTGGACAACGCGCTGCGTCACGGTGGGGAGGCGGGAACGCCGCCCGAACTGCATCTGCGGCGCGGCGACGGCGCGGGTCCCGACGGCATCGAGATCGAGGTCCGCGACCATGGACCTGGCGTGGCCGACGACCAACTCCCGCATCTGGCCCAGGCGTTCTACCGGCCCGATCGCGCGCGCAGCCGTGATGCGGGGGGCGTCGGGCTGGGGCTCTACCTGTGCCGGCTGGTCGCACAGGCGCACGGCGGACGCTTTGCGCTCAGGAATGCGCATCCGGGCCTGGCGGTGACGGTGGCACTGCCTGGGGGTGTTGTTGCGCCATGACCAAGCGCCCCGCCTCCCTTACCTAGCCGCCTCGACGATCAGGGCATTCCTCCGATTACGCTGCGCCGCCAAACCAGGCAAAGATTATTCGCCGGCATCGGGTTGTCCTCGACGAGCGTCAGCCCCGCGCCAACGGCCAACTGCTGGACCCACTCCCGGTCACGGATCGCGAAGCTCGGGTCGACACCCCCGAGCCAGACGTCGAATTGCGCGTTGCTGTCGCTCGTGTAGCGGCCGTCGATGTTGAACGGCCCGTAGACGATCAGCAGCGTGTCGTCGGTCATCACCGTGGGCAAGGTCTCGAACAGGTGCCGCACGGATGCGGCCGGCATGTAGTGCAGCGTGTTCGACGTGAACACCGCGTCGAAGCGCGACGCCGGCCACGTCCCGGGGCGATCGACGTCGAGTCGCATCGGCGCCGGTGTGTTCGGCAGGTCCGCGTCGTCCAGCCATCGCGCGATGCCGGCCAGCGCGGAATCGTCGCGTTCCGAGCACTGCCACTCGGCGTGCGGAAACCGCGCCGCGAAATGCACCGCATGCTGCCCGGTGCCCGAGCCGATCTCCAGCACGCGATGCCGATCCGGCAGCCAGCGGCGCAACACGTCGAGGATCGGCCCGCGATTGCGCTCGCAAGCGGGGGAGAACGGCTTGCCGAAAGGCTTGTCGGAAGGAGACGAGGGCGATCGATTCATTGCAGCCTGTCTTTCAGGTGCCGATACGACGCGCGAACGATGAAGACGACGAGGCCGATCACGAACCCCGCCAGGCACAGCAGGTGCAGACGTACCATCGATAGCGAGCCCAGCAAGTCGTTGCCGTCGCTGAATGGCCACCATGGTGCGACATCACGATGCATGATGCTGTCGAGCAGCACATGAGACCAGGCGCCAAGCAGGCTTCCGACGATGATGGGCGTCGCACGCAGACCTGCGGATCCGAAGATCGTGGCCAGCGAGTGCAGCACACGCAACCGGAGTGCCAGGCCCAGCAATACTGCCATGCCCACTGCCGCCAGCGTGGCCCCGACATAAGTGTGAAGGAAGCGATGCACCGGGTACGCGCCGTTCAACAGATTGACCAGCGATTCGATATCGATCGCGATATTGGTCGTGCAGAACGCTACGAAGCCGATATGTCGTGGCGCAACAGCGCTCAATGCAGCGCCTATGCCAAAGTGGAACGGTGTGACGGGCATGCTAGGTCATCTAGGGAATAAGAGAGATCTTAGCCCGGGCGACCTCACCTCGCCCTTAGCGAAACGGTCGAAGCGCCGTCCGCAACTCCTCGACGAACAACTGCGGTTGTTCGAAAGCCGCAAAATGGCCGCCTCGATCAAGCTCATTCCAATAGACGATATTGCTGAACCGCCGTTCGGCCCAGCGCCGCGCCGGTGGTGAGATGTCCTTGGGGAAGATGCTCGCCGCCATCGGCGTGCGGACTTCGCTGCCCGCGAACTGTCGAAAACTCTCCCAATAGAGCCGGGCGGACGATCCGGCCGTTCCCGGCAGCCAGTAAAGCATGATGTTGTCGAGGATCTCGTCGCGGGTCAGCACGTTGAGCGGATCGCCATCGCAGTCCATCCACTCGAAGAATTTCTCGTAGATCCAGGCCGCCTGCCCCGAAGGTGAATCCGTCAGGCCATAGGCGAGGGTCTGCGGGCGCGTACTTTGCTGTATCGCATAACCGCTCCCCTGATCCCTGTAGTAGCGGGCGCGTGCCAGCAACGCCTTTTCCCGCTCGTCCATGTCGTCGCGTTGGTCACGCCCGGGTGGCGCCGTCACCATGTTCAGATGAATCGCCACGAGTTCGGGCGGTGCCGCCTCGCCCATGGCCATGCTGATGGCGGAGCCCCAGTCGCCGCCTTGCGCCACGTAGCGGCGATAGCCCAGCCGTCGCATGAGTTCTGCCCAGGCGGCGGCGATGCGCTGCATCGTCCAGCCGGCTTCACGGGGTTTGCCGGAAAAGCCGTAGCCGGGAATGGAAGGCGCCACGACGTGAAAGGCATCGGCGGGATCACCGCCATGGGCTGCCGGATCGGCAAGCGGTCCGATGACTTTGTGAAACTCGATCACGGAGCCGGGCCAGCCGTGCGTCAGGATCAGCGGCAACGCATCAGGGTTGGGTGAACGTCGGTGGATGAAATGAATGTCGATGCCGTCGATGGCCGTCATGTACTGGCCAAAACCGTTCAGCTTGGCTTCGCAATCGCGCCAATCGTATTCGCGCAGCCAGTAGTCGCAAAGATCCTGCATTGCGGCGAGCGGCACGCCCTGTCGCCAATCGTCGACCGTCTCCTTTTCCGGCCACCGCGTGTGCGTCAGGCGTCGGCGCAAATCGTCGAGCACCTCGTCCGGCACCGCCAATCGAAAGGGTCTGATCGACTTCGACATGTTTCCATCCTGATCGTGAAGGGGTCACTATAGCGTTGCGCAGCGCGTTTTCAACGGCTTTGATGGGGCGCGCATCGCCGCCGATCGTCATCACGTTCGGACGGATACCGGCGTGCTAGAGGCTCCTGCGAGCGCCGACGCGGCTGACGCCGGTCCGGCGCCAGTGGCCCAGCACGTCCGGGATCGGGCCGCGATTGCGCTCGCAGGCCGACGACGAACGTGAATGACGTGCACGAGGGCCCGATCAGGTATCAGAGCGATCTCGCCCGATGATTCCCAAATGCGTGAACCGGAATCCTGCCGAGTACTTGAGTCCATAACCCAGCGCGCGATCGAAGCCGATATGAGCCACCCAGATGATGCCGGCCGTGGCTGCCAGAGGCATTGAAAGAAGAATGCCCACCGCCAACAGTGCAATGGCACCGATCAGAGAGTGCGCCAGGTTGTAGGAGATCGCGCCGACCTTCGAGCCGGCCAGGTAGCCGGCCAAGGACAAGTCTGGCGCAAGAAAGAACACGGCGAAAGTGCTCCAGCCGGTACCAAACCTTGCATAGACCAGCAGACTGGTCGCGAGAAGGCATAGCCCTTCGAGTCGAAGAACGACACGAACCCCCCCTGAGACTGCGTTTGTCATGACAATGATCCTGATCGTGGGTGGCGCAGAACGCCACGATGCCAGTGCGTCGCTCACACGATGCCAGTGCATCGTTCATTCTGGTACTCCATTTGCCCGCGGCGCTGATGCCTGCCCGCCGCGTTGCCGCTTGGGCGTGACCTCGTTCAGCAACGCGTCGAGCATCGCGAGCATCCGGTCGATCTCCTCCTCGCCGACGTTCAACGCGGGCATCAGCCTTAGCAGATGCGGACGGGGCGCGTTCAGCAGCAGTCCGGCGTCGAACGCGCGCGACACCAGTTCGGTGCCGATCGGCTCGCCGAGGTCGAGCGCCCACAGCAATCCGCGGCCTCGCACCTCGCCCAGGCCGTGCCGATGCGACAGCGCCGTCAGGCCGTCCGCCAGCCGGCGTCCGCGATCCCGGACGTTCGCCAGGAACGCCGGCGCGAACACCTGGTCGAGCACCGCCTTGCCGATCGCCGCCATCAGCGGATTGCCGACGTACGTGCCGCCCTGGTCGCCGTGCCGGAAACAGGCGGCGTGGCGGGTGGCCAGCAAGGCCGCCAGAGGGACTCCGCCGCCGATCCCCTTGCCGATCGTCATCACGTCCGGACGGATGCCGGCATGCTCGAAGCCCCAGCGATCGCCGGTGCGGCCGACACCGGTCTGGATCTCGTCGACGATCAGCAGCAGGCGATGCGCGTCGGCCAGCGCGCGTAGCTCGCGCAGGAAGTCGGCCCGCGCCGGTACGACGCCCGCTTCGCCCTGGATCGGTTCGACCATCACCGCCACGGTCCGTTCGTCGATCAGCGCCCGCACCGACTCGATGTCATTGAACCGGGCCTTGACGAAGCCCGCCGGCTGCGGCGTGAACAATCCGCGGAACTGCGGCTTGCCGGACGCCGCCATCGTCGCCAGCGTTCGCCCGTGGAACGCGTCGTCGAACGTGATGATGTCGTGCGCGCCGCCGCGATGCTCGACGCCCCAGCGCCGCGCGAGCTTGATCGCGCCTTCGTTGGCTTCCGCGCCGCTGCTGCACAGGAAGACCTCGTCGAACGGGCTGTGCGAGACCAGCGCGTCCGCCAGGGCGATCGCCGCGTCGTTGTGATAAGCGGGACTGGGCGAGATCAGCCGCCTCGACTGGGCGGCCAGCGCCTCGCCGATGACCGGCGGGCAATGTCCGAGGCTGTTGACCGCCCATCCCTGGACGAAATCCAGGTACGCCTTGCCGTCTTCGTCGTACAGCCACGAGCCTTGGCCGCGTTGCATGACCGGTGCGGGGCGGGGGGCCAGATCCATCAGTGCCGATGCCCTGGGAGAGGGGGCGCTCATCGCTTTCTCCGTTTTCCGTAGTGATGGGGATTGGAGGGGAATTGCCATCCACGCAGTCTGCGGAACTTGCCGGTCAAACGGAATTGGCCAAGAATGCCATGCAGCCATGCAATTTCGTATGCCATGACGTTACGACCTCGCCCTACCCCGCCACGCATCGCATGGGACCGCTATCGCTCGATGCTGGGAGCGATCGAACACGGGTCGTTGTCCGAGGCGGCGCGCGTCCTGGGCAGCACGCAGCCGACGATCGGCCGCCATATCGCCGAACTCGAACGCGCGTTCAAGCTGCCGCTGTTCACGCGGTCGCCGACCGGCCTGCTGCCGACACCGGCCGCGCTGGCGCTGATGCCGTTCGCGCGGGCGATGGCCAGCAGCGAGGCGGCATTGCGCCGGGCCGCCGACGGCCAGCAAGAGGGCGGCCACGGCGAAGAGGGTTCCGTGCGCGGGACGGTCCGCGTCACCGCCAGCGAGGTCATCGGGGTCGAGGTGATGCCGGCGATCCTCGCTTCGCTGCGCGAGCGGCATCCCGCGCTAAGGATCGAGCTGGTATTGAGCAATCAGTTGCAGGACCTGCTGCACCGGGAAGCCGACCTGGCTGTCAGGATGACCGCGCCGACGCAGGAGCAACTGCTGGCCCGCAAGGTCGGGGACCTGCCCCTGGGGCTGTTCGCCCATCGCGCTTACCTTGATGCGCGGGGAGCGCCCCGCAATGTCGAGCAGCTCGCCGGCCATGCGTTGATCGGCTACGACGCCGAGACGCCGTTCGTGCGGTCGATGGCCGCCCAATGGCCGGGCATCGGCCGCGACGATTTCGCGCTGCGTGCCGACAGCAACCTCGTGCAGCTCGCGCTGGTCCGTGCCGGCGCCGGCATCGGCGTGTGCCAGGTGCCGCTGGCACGACGCGATCCGGCGCTGCGCCGCGTGCTGCCGAAGACGGTCGGCTGGTCGCTGCCGACCTGGGTCACGATGCACGAGGATCTGCGCCACAGCGCGCGCTGCCGCGTCGTGTTCGATGCGCTGCATGCGGGGTTGGCCCGGCACCTGGCGGCGCGGGCGACATAAGCCGCAGGGTGGAGGAGTCCGATCCTGCCGGACCCGCTATCCTTGTCGCCTTCGCTGGCGAACCCTTCCTTTCCGACGATGCCATCCATGGATCCCCGGCCCGTGCCGTCGCGTGCTTCCGTTGTTGTCAATCCCTGTGCGCAGACCGGGCGCGGAGGCTCGTCATCGGCGCCCGTTCCTGCGTCCTTCCGAACGAGCCGGCCAACGGGCGGGGCGACTGACAGGACAAGGCATCCGGTGCCGGCAGCCATCGCTGCCGTGGTCGCCGTCCTGCTGCTCGCTGCGTGCGGCAAGTCCGAGCCCACCGTCGATCTCGGCAGGGGCGGATCCGAGGTGACAGGGTCGGCCGGACCCGCCGGCGCGCAGGGCGCCAACGCGTCGCTGGCGACGTGCGACGCACCGATCGCCACGGTAGCCCTGGTCGAGCGGCCCCAGGGTTATGGCGCGGTGCTGGGCCGCTATGGGTTGCCCGAATCGCCGCTGCCGTTGCTGCGCGTGATCATCCAGCAGAGCAACTGCCTGCGCATCGTCGATCGTCATGCCGGACTGAACAGCGCGATCCGCGAGCAGGAGCTGAAGGACCAGGGCGTGACCCGCCATGACGGCCATACGGTGGCACGCGGCAAAGGCCACGAAGCGCAGTACACGATCGTACCGTCGCTGACTTTCTCGGAGACGGATGCCGGCCGAAGCATCGCCGGCGTGCTGGCCGCGATTCCGGTCATTCGCGATTTCGCCGCGCTGATCGGGCTGGTCGAGCAGGCCAAGTTCAAGGAGGCGCAGACCGTGCTGCTGCTGACCGACAACGAGACGACCGAGCAACTCGCCGCGGCGACCGGCAGCGCGCGCGGAACGGATTTCGGCCTCGGCGGGCTGATCGCCGGCCGCCTGGGCGGTGTCGGCAACCTGGGCTGGAGCAATACCAACGAAGGCAAGATCATCGCCGCGGCGTTTCTCGATGCGCACAACAAGCTGGTGACGCAAGTGCGGGCGCTGGCGCCCCGGCCGCTGCCGGCGCGTCCCTGAAAATCACGGTCGTCACGGCCGGGCGAAACCACTAAGATCGACATCGCGCGGTCGTCGCGCTCAACGAGAAGTCATCATGCAGGGAATTCGTTCGAAGGCTTGGCGTGGCGCGGCAACGTCCGTTCGCGCGGGGATTCCATTCGTCGCGGTGCTGCTGGCCGGCTGCGCCGGCATGGACAATCCGCTGGCGGGCCTGGGCGGCTCGGGCGGAGCGGGTAGCGGGACGGGAGGTGGGGCGGCCACCCAGGGGACGCCTGCCCCCGCGCTGGCGATCCTGGCGACCGATGTACCGGCCGCGCCCACCGCGGTCGTCGAGTCCAGCTATTCGATCGACGGCGCGATCATGCCGGTGATGCGCGGGCAGATGCGTACGGCGACGCGCGCCGACATGCGGCGCAACGATTCGCAGGTCGCTTTCGACAACTGGTTGATGCGCCGGGTCGGCGGCGATGGCCGCAACACCGATATCACCCGGATCGATCGCAAGCTCGTCTGGGACCTCGAGCCCGCCAAGCGGTTGTACAGCGAGTGCCCGATCACCGGCTGCGGCCGGCCCGCCCAGCAGCCCGGACGGCAGGACGACAAGGGCGAATCGAAACAGCCGGCCGAGCCGAGCTGTCCGGTCACCGTCAAGGTCAATGAGTTGAAGGTCTCGCCCACCGGCGAGCGGCGTACGATCAATGGCTTCGCGACCGAGTTCTACGGGGTCACCTGGACCATCGCGCTCGAGGACGGCCAGGGTCGGCGCAGCACGAGCAAGGTCGCGATGGACTTGTGGACGACGCCGGAAACGGGCGCCATACGCGAGGCGCAGCAGATCGACGACGCTTATCAGCGCCGGTACATGGCGGCGATCAGCACCAGCGAGAATCCGGTCGGCCGCTATGTGCCGCGCAACGTGGTCTCGGCGATGAGCGCGTTCGTCAAGGGCATGGACGCCAAGGACGCCCATACGCTGCAAGCGATGGCCGCCGAGATGCGCAAGATCCGCGGTTACCCGATTCGCACGACGATGTCGTGGACGATGGAGGGCGCGGTGTGCAGCGACTCGGCGATGCCCGCCGGCGGCATGCCGAGCCTGGGCGGCATGCTGGGCGCGATCACCGGCAACAAGCCGGCGGCTTCCCAGAGCGGCCCGGCCCCGATGATCGTGTTCGAGAGCGAGGTCAAGACGCTGGCCGTCAAGCCGGTGAGCGATAGCGCATTCGTACCGCCACCCGATTACCAGCGTAAGTGATTACCCGATGATCGGGATACGGCGTACCGCGTCGCGACTCTGCTGCGCGGCGAGCCGTAACAGTTCGTGAACATCGGCGAGCCTAGTGGGCTGTGCGGTAACTTCTGGCCATGAAACGGCGCCTTCGAGCCCATGGCGGCGTTGCAAATCCTCGCGATACCT
>JAKPAM010000075.1 GCA_029779435.1 Pseudomonadota bacterium
CCTTCATCCACTACCTGAGCCAGTACGGCCAACTGCTGCACGTCGAAACCCTCACCAGCGGCCTGCCCGAATTCGCCGCCGCAGATCCCGAACTCTGCCACCTCGGATTCGAAATCGCCCTCGCCAGCCAGGCCAGCAAGGCCGAAATCGAAGGCGTCTTCGACTTCCTCCGGGAAGGCTCGCAGATCCGCATCCTCCCCCCGCAGAGCCAGATCGCCGAGTACCTCGCGCTCATCGAAGCCCACCACCACGACGACGTCGAACGCATCGGCGAAATGCTCGTCGCCTGCGGATCGATCACCGCCCACGAACTGTCCACCGCGCTGGCCGCGCAGCCACACCAGGCCCCGCGGCGCCTCGGCGAGATCCTCGTCGAACAAGGCGCCGTACCGCCGCGGCTCGTCGCCGCCGCGGCCGACAAACAACAGCGCGCCGAAGCCAGGCGCAACAGCGACGCGCGCCTCGTCAAAGTCCCCGCAGACCGCCTGGACGCCCTGATCGACCGCGTCGGCGAACTGGTCATCGCCGGCGTCGGCACCCACCTGCAGATCAGCCGCCTGCAACGGCCCGACCTCCAGGAAGCGGCCGAAACCCTGCTCTCGCTCGTCCAGGACATCCGCGACATGACCCTGCGCCTGCGCATGGTCGCCATCGGCGAAGTCTTCGCCCGCTTCCCGCGCGTCGTTCGCGACCTCTCCCGGGAATTGGGCAAGGACATCGAACTCGCCATCCGCGGCGCCGAAACCGAACTCGACAAATCGATGGTCGACCGGATCGGCGACCCCCTGATGCACCTGGTGCGCAACGCCATCGACCACGGCATCGAGACCGCCGAAACGCGCCAGGCCCGCGGCAAACCCGCGTGCGGCACCGTCGCACTCCACGCCTACCACGAGTCCGGCAGCATCACCATCGAAGTCAGCGACGACGGCGGCGGCCTCGACCGCGAACGCATCCGCCAGACCGCGATCCAGAAAGGCCTGCTCCCCCCCGACGCCCAACCGACCGACCAGGAAGTCTATCGGCTGATCCTCGCGCCGGGCTTCTCCACCGCCGAAAAAGTCACCGAGCTCTCCGGTCGCGGCGTCGGCATGGACGTCGTACGCAGCAACATCGAAGCCCTGCGCGGGACGATCGACATCGATTCCGTGCCGGGGCAGAGCACCACCATGCGCCTGTGCCTGCCGCTGACGCTGGCGATCATCGACGGCTTCCACGTCGGCGTCGGCGGCTCGCACTTCATCATCCCGCTCGACATGGTCGTCGAGTGCCTCGAACTCCCCCCCGAAGTCGGCGAACACCAATACCTCGAACTGCGCGACCAGGTCCTGCCCTTCGTTCGCCTGCGCCAGCTCTTCGACGAACCGGGGCCGCAACACCCCCGCCCGCGCGTCATCGTCGTCCGATACGGCCACCGCCAGGCCGGCCTGGTCGTCGATCGCATCCACGGCCAATGCCAGACCGTGATCAAACCGCTCGGCCCCCTGTTCGCCGGTGCGCCGGCCGTCTCGGGGTGCACCATCATCGGCAACGGCGAAGTCGGCATGATTCTCGACGTCCCGGCCCTGGTCCGACATTGCGTCGCCGCCGGCCGACGACCGCGCCGCCTGGCGACGCCCCCGCCAGGCGGCGCCGCGCAAGGACCAGACACCGGCGCCATCGACGCCCGGACAGCGATTTCAGACGATTCAACAGGGAGTAGCACATGAACGGATTACGTTCGATCACGGTCGGCAAACGCAACCTCATCTGGGGAGGGGTCACGGCCATCGGCCTGATCCTCTTCTGTATCGCGTCGCTGCTCACCCTCCGCGACAGCATGATGGAAGACCGCAAGCAACGGATCAAGAGCCTGGTCGAAGCCGGCACCGGCGTGCTCGACCACTACCAGCAACTCTCGGCGAGCGGCAAGCTCAGCGAAAAGGACGCCCGCAACACCGCGCTCGAAGCCCTGCGCCACATGCGCTACGAAGGCGGCAACTACCTGTTCGGCTTCGACCCCGAAGGCAACTACTACCTGAGCCCGGCCAGCCGCGACTTCGAAGGCACCAACAAGATCGATCTCAAGGACGCGAACGGCAAGTACCTGATCCGGGAACTGATCAACGCGGCCAAGGCCGGCGGCGGCTACGTCCAGTATGACTTCCCCAAACCGGGCCTGCAGTCGGCGTCGCCGAAGATCGGCTACGCCGCGCTGTTTGCGCCGTGGAATCTGGTGATCGGCACCGGCATCTACATCGACGACGTCGATGCCGTCTTCCGTCGCGTCCTGATCCAGCTGGGCTCGATTTCCCTGGCGCTGCTCGCGCTGCTGACCGCCCTGGGGTGGGCGATCTCGCGCTCGATTTCGGTGCCGCTCAACGCGGTCGTCGACGTCTCCAAACGCATGGCCGCCGGCGACTTCGCGTTCAAGCTCGACACCGCCGGGCGCGATGAAGCCGGCGCCGTGTTCCGGGCGGTGATGCTGGTTCAGGAAGCGGTGCGGGCGATGATCAACGATGCCCGCGCCCTGTCGGCGGCGGCGGCGCAAGGCAACCTGGCGGCGCGCGCCGATGCGGCCGCGCACCAGGGCGAATTCCGGGCCATCATCGAAGGCCTCAACAGCACCCTGGATGCCGTGGTCGGCCCGATCAACGCGGTCAAGCAGGTGATGGCGGCGGTCGAGCAGGGCGATCTGAGCGAAAGCATCGACGCCGACTACCAGGGCGACTTTGGCGCCCTGCAGGCGAGTGTGAATAACACCGTCGGCAAACTGTCGGCCACCATCGCGCAGGTGAATACCTCGGCCAGCGAACTCTCGAACGCTGCGACGCAGGTCTCGGCGACCTCGCAGGTCCTGTCGCAAGCCACCTCCGAGCAGGCGGCGAGCCTCGAACAAACGACCTCGGCGATGGAGCAGATGTCGGCATCGATTGCCCAGAACACCGACAACGCCAAGACCACCGACGGCATCGCCGGGCAATCGGCGGCCGACGCGCTGGCCGGCGGCGAAGCCGTGCGCTCGACGGTCGCGGCGATGAAATCGATCGCCGGCAAGATCTCGATCATCGACGACATTGCCTACCGCACCGACCTGCTGGCGCTGAATGCGGCGATCGAGGCGGCCCGCGCCGGCGAACACGGCAAAGGGTTTGCCGTTGTCGCCGCCGAGGTCCGGAAGCTGGCCGAGCGCAGCCAGATCGCCGCGCAGGAGATCGGCGAACTGGCGAGCAGCAGCGTCGAGACCGCCGAACGTGCCGGCCAGTTGTTCGAGACGATGCTGCCGTCGATTCGCAAGACCGCCGACCTGGTCGGCGAAATCACCGCCGCGTCGGAGGAGCAGACCACCGGCGCCGGCCAGATCAGCCAGGCGATGGCGCAGTTGAACACCGTCACGCAGCAGAACGCCGCCACCGCCGAGGAACTCTCGGCCACCGCCGAGGAAATGAACGCGCAGGCCGAGAACCTCAACGACCTGATGCGGCAGTTCACGCTTGCCGGCCACGACGTCGCGGCGCCGGCGGCCAGGATGGCGCGACCCGGTAAGGCCAGGGCGCGCGCGGCCACCGCGCAGCCGCTGAAAGACTATGAGCGATTCTGAGGACCTGGCCATGCGCACGGCTCTTCCGGTTCCGGCCTCCCACCAGCCGCCGGTCGTCGTCGGCGGTGCGACGGCGCTGTACCTCGCGTTCCGGCTGGCCGACGAGGTCTATGCGATCGATATCCTGCGCATCCGGGAGATCCTCGAGTACCGCGTGCCGACCGGCGTGCCGATGATGCCGCCGTCGGTGCGCGGGGTCATCAACCTGCGCGGCGCGGTGGTGCCGGTGATCGACCTCGCCGTCCGTTTCGGCGGCGGCGCCACCGGCGTGGGTAAACGCAGCTGCATCGTCATCGTCGAAGCGACGCATGCGGGGACGACCCAGATTCTCGGATTGATGGTCGATGGGGTCAATGCGGTGATGGACATCGGCGCCGACCGCATCGAGCCGCCGCCGGCCTTCGGGACCGCGGTCAGCAGCGACTTCATCGCCGGCATGGCGCGCGTCGATGGCCGCTTCGTGGTCATTCTCGACATGGCGCGCGTCCTGTCGATCGACGACATGGCAATGATCCCTGCCCGGTCGACCGACGCGTGATGGTCCGTGGGTCTGGAGGGGAATACGTGATGGGACGAGAAATCAAGGTCATGATCGTCGATGATTCGGCGGTGGTGCGCAAGGTAATGAGCGCCATCCTCGACCGCGATCCCGGGATCCGCGTCATCGGTACCGCCCACGATCCGATCTTCGCGATCGAGAAGATGCGCCGCGAATGGCCGGACGTGTTGACGCTGGATATCGAGATGCCGCGCATGGACGGCATCACGTTTCTTGGTCAGTTGATGCAGGAACGCCCGACGCCGGTGG
>JAKPAM010000080.1 GCA_029779435.1 Pseudomonadota bacterium
CCAGAAGATGGCGGGCCGCCCGGGCGGGCTCGCCGACGTCATCGCGCGGCAGTTGTCGCGCAACATGGGCGTGCCGGCGGACCAGGTGTCCGCGGGGCGGGCGGGGGCGGGCGCGACGGGCACGGCAGCGGGCGCCTCGGCCGACGCCGCGTCGATGCGCATGCCGCCGTCCGTGTCGCGATCGGCGACGTGGCCGGCGGGCGTCTCGAATCAGGTCGCGGCGGCGGCAGCGGCGGCGGGCGAAGCCGGCCGCGTGACGCCGCGCCAATCGGACTTCGTCCAGCGGATGTGGCGGCACGCGGTGGCCGCGCAGGGCGATACCGGCGTGCCGGCGCACTACGTGGTCGGCCAGGCCGCGCTGGAGTCCGGCTGGGGACGGCGGGAGATCCGCCACGCCGACGGCTCGGCCTCGCACAACCTGTTCGGCATCAAGGCCGGCAAGGACTGGCAGGGCAAGACCGTCGAGACCACGACCACCGAATACGTCGACGGCCAGCCGCAGCGGGTCGTGCAGCGCTTCCGCGCTTATGACTCGTATGCCGATGCGTTCCGCGACTGGGCGAAGCTGATCGGCGGCAAGGAACGCTACGGCGGCGTGATCCGCGCGAGCGCGAGCGGGTCGGTCGGCCACTACGCGCAGGGCATGCAGCGGGCCGGTTATGCGACCGACCCGGACTACGGCAGGAAGCTTGAGCAGACGATCAACAAAGCGCTGGCGATCCGCCGCCTGGTGATCTGAATCGAATCGCGAGCAAGGAACATCCATGGGACTCTTGAACATCGGTGCCAGCGCGTTGAGCGCGGCCTACACGCAGATCCAGACGGTCGGCAACAACATCTCGAACGCCAATACGGTCGGTTATCACCGCCAGACCGTCCAGCAGTCGGAGGTCGGGACCAACACCGGCGCCGAATACGTCGGCATGGGCGTGCAGATCGATGCGGTTCAGCGCCAGTACAACCAGTTCGTCGAGCGTGCGGTGTTCGTCGCGCAGTCGACTTCGTCGGCCGCGCAGGCGCGCAGCACGCAGACGGCGGCGCTCGAGAACCTGTTCGCGGATCCGGATACCGGCCTGGGCGCGGCGATGGACGCGCTGCGCACGTCGCTGGCCGACCTGTCGAACACACCGAACAGCAGCGCGATGCGCGGCGTCGTGCTCAGCAGCGCGCAGAACCTGTCATCGCGGATCCGGTCGCTCGATGGACAGATCGACGATCTGGCGCGCGATACCGACCTGCAGCTCGGGTCGGCGGTGGGCGAACTGAACAGGATGCTGTCCGACCTGGCGACGCTCAACGGCCGGCTGGCCTTCGGCGGCGGCGCCGGCACGGCGTTGAACGACCAGCTCGATCAGCGCGATCTGCTGATCGGCAAGATCAACACGCTGATCCGCGGCAATGCGTACATCCATGACGACAACACGGTCACGATGTTCGCCAGCACCGGCGAGTCGCTGGTGGCCGGGACGTCGGCGTCGCAGTTCTCGATCGGTACCGATACCCTGGGGACCGGCCGTCCGCAGCTGTTGATGAAGCAGGGGCCGGTCGATGTGCCGGTCAATACGGTCAACATCGGCGGCGGCGCGATCGCCGGCCTGCTGCGCTTCCGCAACGAAGACCTGGTGTCCGCGCAGAACCAGCTCGGGCAGATGGCCGCGGCGGTCGCCGGCGCGTTCAACGCGGTGCAGACCGCGGGTGTCGACGGCTCGGGTAATGCCGGTCAGCCGATGTTCACCATGGCGCCGCCGACGGTCGGCGCCGCGACCACGAACAACGGCGCCGGTGCGTTCACGGCGACCGTCGTCGACGCCGCGCGGCTGAAGGCCAGCGACTACCGGATCGACTACGACGGCACCGACTACACGGTGACCCGGTTGTCGGACGGGCAGCGCACGACGTTCGCGAGTTTTCCGCAGGAGATCGACGGCCTGCGGTTCGAAGAGACCATGCCCGGCGCGGCGGCCGGCGACCGTTTCCTCGTCAAGGCGGGCAGCGCGTACGCCGGCGAGTTCGGCGTCGCGCTGACGTCCGGTTCGCAGATCGCCGCCGCGATGGCCGCTTACCCCGGCGTGACCGCGTCCAACCAGGGCACGCTGGCCGTCGCCGGCTTCTCGGTGGCCGACGGCGCCGATGCGAACCTGACCGAGCCCGTCACGCTGACGTTCAACGGCGACGGTACGTTCAACGTGGCCGGGACCGGCACCGGCGATCCGACCGGGCTGACCTACACGCCGGGCCAGCCGATCACGTACAACGGCTGGACGCTGACGATGCAGGGCCAGCCGGCGGCCGGCGATACGGTCGTCGTGTCGGCGACCCAGTCGCCGCAGACCGACAACCGCAACGCCAAGCGCTTCTATGACGCGGTCGATGCGGCCAGCGTCGACGGCCGCTCGTTCAACGACGCCTATGCGACGCTGGTCGCCGACGTCGGCGCCCGCGCGGCGAGCGCGAACACGGCCACGACGATCGCCGAGCAATCGCTGACGTCCGCCCAGGCGGCCCGCGACAACATCAGCGGCGTGAACCTGGACGAAGAGGCAGTGCGGTTATTGCAGTACCAGCAGGCGTACCAGGCGGCCGCGAAGATCATCGCGACGGCGAACACGCTGTTCGATTCGCTGCTGTCGGCCGTCAACCACTGATCGATCGCAAGGAGCCCCTCATGAGAGTCGCCACCGCCACGCACTATGCGCAGGCCGCCAAGAATCTGCAGGACCAGGCCTCGCACATCGGTACGCTGCAGACGCAGATCTCCAGCGAGCTGCGCGTCAACAAGCCGAGCGACGACCCGGTCGCGGCGGCGCAGGCCGAACGCATCCGCGGCCGGCAGGCCAAGCTGGATGCCGACCAGCGGATGATCGATCACGCCAAGGGCATGCTGCAGCAGGCCGAGGGTGCCGTGCAGTCGGCCGGCGACGAACTGCAGCACGTGCGCGAGCTGCTGTTGACTTCCTCGGCGCCCGGCTTCACCGACGCGGACCGCGCATCGATGGCCGAGGAACTCGAAGGGACGCTGGGCAACCTGGTCGCGATCGCCAACCAGAGCGACGGCAACGGCGGCTTCGTGTTCGGCGGCGCCGGTACCGACAAATCGCCGTTCACGACCAGCGGGCAGATCACCTACCAGACGCAGACCGGCCAGCAGTCGGTCGGCACCGATCCGGCGCTGGCGACGACCCAGGACGGCGAGGAGGCGTTCCTCGCGATCCCGCAGGCCGACGGCAGCCGGCGCAGCGTATTCGAGGCGATCAGCGCAGCCATTACCGCGCTGCGGGATACCGGGATGAGCAGCGGCGACCGGATCACCGCCATCGACGCGACGATCAACAGCGTCGATGCATCGTTCGACCGTCTGTCGTTCATCCGTACGCGCATCGGCGAAAGCTTGAAGATCGTCGACAGCCAGACCAATCTGGCGGAATCGACGTCGATCAACCTGCAGTCGCGGCTGTCGGATCTGGTCGATCTGAACTACACGAAGGCCTTGACGGAGCTGACGTCCTCGCAGGTGGCTTACCAGGCGGCGATGCAGACCTATGCGACGGTGTCGAGGATGTCGCTGTTCCAATACCTGTAATGATCTCTTTGTCCGACGCTCTCATCGGGTACGCACCGATCGTCGATCGGAAGCGCAACGCGATCGCCACGCGCGCCAGCGTGCTGGTGCCGGGAAGCCATGGCACGACGATCGGCCGGCTGTACGATCAGTTCGCGCAGGCCAGCCCGCCCGATGCGCCGGCGCTGCTGCTGGCCGTCCAGGACCTGCAATTGACCGAGGACATCCTGCAGGTCGATCCGATCGAGAACCTGTGGATCGAGGTACCGGCGCAGTTCCTCGTGGAGCCCGGCGGTGAAGCGCTGGCCGGCGAGATGCATCGGCGCGGCTTCCGGATGGTGCTGGCGGGGCGGCCGGTCGGCGAGCTGCCGCCCGCGCTGCTGCCGGCTTTCCGGATGACGATGATCCACGTCGATTCCGACCGGCGCCTGAAGGATCCGTCGTCGCAGCACGCGCCCGAAGCGGCACGGCGCACGATTCCGTACGCGCAGCTCGGCGTGCGCAGCATCGAGCTGATGGAGCGCTGCTTCTCGACCGGTGCGATCGCCGTCGTCGGCTGGCCGTTCGAGGATACGTTCAAGCACAGCAAGTCGGTCGCCAGCAATCCGGATTTCTCGACGGTGGCGCGCCTGCTGCAACTGGTCGACAAGGGGGCCGACGTCGCCGACATGGAGGCGCTGATCCGCCGCGATCCGTCGCTCGCTTATCGCCTGCTGCGCTACATCAATTCGGCCGCGTTCGGCCTGCACGTCGAGGTGCAGTCGTTCCGGCACGCGGTGATGATGCTCGGCTATGCGAAGCTCAAGCGCTGGTTGACGCTGCTGCTGGCGACGTCGTGCAAGGAGTCGAACCTGCGGCCGGTGATGTTCGCGTCGTTCCGGCGCGGGCTGTTCCTCGAGCACCTGATCGGGCACGATCAGGACGAGGCGGCGCGCGACGAACTGTTCATCCTCGGCGTGTTCTCGTTCCTCGACAAGCTGTTCAGCGAGTCGCTCGAGACACTGCTCGCGCAGTTGAGCGTGCCCGAGAGCGTCACCGACGCGCTCGTCGCCCGCGCCGGTCCCTACGCGCCGTACGTGCGGATCGCCGAACTGGTCGAGCAGGGGCCGTCGCTGGCACTGCCCGACGAACTGATCGGTGCTCTGCTGTCGACCGACCAGTGCAACCGCGCCGTCATGCAGGCGCTGCTGACGCCCGATCTGCTCGCCGCATAGCCGGCCGCGCCTGGCCGGCCGCGTTTGCCGCCGAATCGGCGGCCGCTGCCCGGCGCCGAGGATCGGTAGAATGGCGCGCATGACTACTGATTCGCCATCCGGCGCGGCGCAGCCCGCGCTCACGCCGCAAGAGGCGCTCAAGCGGGCGGCGGCCCGCGCCGCGCTCGACGAACTGGTCGACGGCACGATCGTCGGCGTCGGCACCGGTTCCACCGTCAACCACTTCATCGACGTGCTGGCCGAACGCCAGACCCGTTACCGCGGCGCGGTGTCGAGTTCCGAGGCGTCCACCCGGCGCATGCAGGCGCTCGGCATCCCCGTGTTCGACCTGAACGAGGTCGTCGACAACGGCTGGCCGATCCCGGTCTACGTCGATGGCGCCGACGAACTGAACTGCGATCTGGAGATGATCAAGGGCGGCGGCGGGGCGCTGACGCGCGAGAAGATCGTCGCGGCGGCGGCCGACCGCTTCATCTGCATCGTCGATCGGTCCAAGCTCGTCGACATGCTCGGACAGTTTCCGCTGCCGGTCGAGGTGATCCCGATGGCCCGTGCCAGCATCGCCGCGCGGCTGCGCGAGCTGGGCGCCCAGGTGACCGAGCGCGAGGGCTTCGTCACCGACAACGGCAACCGCATCCTCGATGCGGCGGGCCTGCGGATCGAGCGCCCGGCGCAGCTCGAGCGCGCGATGAACGACTGGGCGGGTGTCGTGACGGTCGGGCTGTTCGCGATCAAGGCGGCCGACGTCGCGCTGATCGCCACGCCCGAGGGCGTCGAGCGGCGCTCGCGGGCGCTGGACTGAGCCGACGCGCCAAGACTGAATCAGCAACGAAGATGGAGACGAGATGCAACTGAATGAGAAGGTCGTGACCGGCGCGCCGATCCCGGCCGCGTCGGTGATCCTGCTGCGCGACGCGCCGGGCGGGTTCGAGGTGTTCCTCGTGCAGCGGCACAGCAAGTCGACCAGCTTCGGCGGCGCGCACGTGTTCCCCGGCGGCAAGGTCGACAAGGAAGACCACGACGACGCGGCGGTCGGCCGGCTGGCTGCGCCGCGCGATGCGATGCACCGCGCGCTCGGCGAGACCGCGCTCGATGCGACGCAGGCGGCCGCGCTGCATTTCGCGGCCTGCCGCGAGACGTTCGAGGAATGCGGAGTGCTGCTGGCGGGCCGCCAGGGCCGCGCCGATGCCGGCTTGCAGGCCGAGGCGCTGGCCGCGCATCGCGAGGGCGCGTCGTTCGCCGATGTCATCGAGCAGATGGACCTGAGCGTCGACGTCAGCGGCATGTCGCCGTGGTCGCGCTGGATCACGCCGGTGATGCCGTCGCTGAGCACCAAGCGCTTCGACACGCGCTTCTTCGTCGTCGCGCTGCCGGGCGAGCAGACCGCGCTGCACGACAACCGCGAGGCGATGGACAGCCTGTGGGTCGATCCGCGCCAGGGACTCGACCGCTACTGGGCGAACGAGATGCAGTTGGCGCCGCCGCAGATCATGACGCTGGCCCACCTGTCGCGCTTCAAGTCGGTGCCCGACGTCTTGGCCGATGCGGGCCGGCGCGCGCCGCCGTTGATCCAGCCCGAGCCGATGCAGGTCGACGGGCTGCGCGTCGTCGCGTATCCGGGCGATCCCGGCCATCCGCTGCGCGAGCGCGCGATGCCGGGGCCGAGCCGGCTGGTGTTCCGCAACGGCCATTTCGAGCCGAACGACGGTTACGACGCGTTCTTCGCCTGACCGTCGTCGGCCTGACCGTCAAGCGCCCGGCGCGACGTAGCCGGGCGGGCGGTCGGCGCCGCCGCCGAAGAAGTACTGTTCCATCTGCGTGGCCAGGTATTTGCGCGCGCGCGCGTCGGCCAGGTTCAGCCGGTTCTCGTTGACGAGCATCGTCTGGTGCTGGATCCAGCCCTGCCAGGCTTCTTTCGACACGTTCTCGAAGATGCGCTTGCCGAGGTCGCCGGGGTAAGGGGGAAAGTCGAGGCCTTCGGCTTCGCGGCCGAGCTTGATGCACTGGACGGTTCGGGACATGGACGACTCCTTGGTGCTTAGAGATTCTTGATCAGGATCTGCGACTTGCGTTGCCAGTTGTACAGTCGCTTGCGTTCGGCGGGCAGCGCCTCGATGCCGGCCAGCACGAAGCCGCGCTTGAGGAACCAGTGCGTGGTGCGCGTGGTCAGCACGAACAGGCGCTTGAGCCCTATCGCGCGCGCGCGCTGCTCGATCCGCTTGAGGATGCGGTCGCCGTCGCCCTGGCCCTGCGCGCTCGGGTTGACGGCCAGGCAGGCCATTTCGCCGATCTGTTCGGCCGCGAACGGGTAGAGCGCCGCGCAGCCGAAGATGATCTTGTCGTGCTCGATCACCGTGAAGTTGGTGATCTCGTGCTCGATCTTCGTGCGGTCGCGCTTGACCAGCGTGCCGTCCTCCTCGAGCGGGCGGATCAGCGAGATGATGCCGCCGACATCCTCGAGCGTGGCTTCGCGCAGCTCTTCGAGCGTTTCTTCGACCAGCATCGTGCCGACGCCGTCGTGCTTGAACAATTCGAGCAGCACGCTGCCGTCGATCGAGAACGGAATGATGTGCGCGCGCGAGACGCCGCCTTCGCACGCGCGCAGCGCATGCTTGAGGTAGACGGCCGAATCGGACGGCAGCAGGTCCTGCGCGAGCAGCCGCTTGGCTTCGTCCTCGGAGACCTCGCCGAGGATCTTGCCGGTCTTGTCGACGATGCCCGGCGTCTCGGTGACGAAGATCAGCTTGTCGGCGTCGAGCGCGGCGGCGGTGGCGGCGGCGACGTCCTCCATCGCCAGGCTGAACGCTTCGCCGGTCGGCGAGAAGCCCAGCGGCGACAGCAGCACGATCGAGCCGCCGCTCAGCGCGAAGTTCATCGTCCGCACGTCGACCTTGCGAACCAGGCCGGTGTGGCCGAAGTCGACGCCGTCGATGATGCCGATCGGGCGCGCCGTGATGAGGTTGCCGGAGATCACGCGGACCGCGGCATGCGCCATCGGCGTGTTGGGCAGCCCTTGCGAGAAGGCCGCCTCGATGTCGAGGCGCAGCTCGCCCGAGGCTTCCTTCGCACATTCGAGCGCGACGCCATCGGCCACGCGCATGCCTTGCGAGTAGCTGACCTCGGCGCCGCGCAGGCGGATCTGTTCGTTGATCTGCGGTCGCGCGCCGTGGCAGACGATCATCCGCATGCCCAGCGCCTGCAGCAGCGCGATGTCCTGGATCAGCGCGTTGAGCTGGCCGGCCTGCACCAGTTCGCCGGGGAACCCGACGACGATGGTCTTGCCGCGGAACGCATGGATGTACGGCGCGACCTGGCGCAGCCAGTCGACGAACTGCTGCTGATCGGGCTCGGCCTGGCGCGGTTCGGGCTGACGCGCCTCGGGCTGACGTGCCGAGGGGGCGGAGCCGGCGTCCGCGCCTGGAGACAACGCATTCATGGGGGGCCTGTGCCGTCCGGGCGGACGTCGGTGCGAGTGAGCCGATCATTATAATTGCCGGATGATTCCCACCAAGCGGCGCGCGTCGGCCGGCTCCGACGGTACGGCCGCTCCTGCCTCCAGGGCGGGCGCCAAGGCCTCCTCGAAGGACTCCGGAAGAGCGTCCGTCACGGCGCCTCGCGCAACGCCGGCCGCTCCGCCGGCGGCTTCCGCCCGCGCGCGCAAGCCGCTGCCGCCGCCGAACTTTCCGGACGCGCTGCCCGTATCGGCCCGGCGCGACGAGATCGCCGCGGCGATCCGCGCGCATCCGGTCGTCATCGTCTGCGGCGAGACCGGGTCGGGCAAGACCACGCAGTTGCCGAAGATCTGCGCGATGGCCGGTTGCGGACAGCGCGGCCTGATCGGGCACACGCAGCCGCGCCGGCTGGCGGCCACCACCGTCGCGCGCCGGATCGCCGAGGAACTGGGCTCGCCGCTGGGCGCGCACGTCGGCTACAAGATCCGCTTCAACGAGAAGTTCGCGGCCGGTGCATCGATCAAGCTGATGACCGACGGCATCCTGCTGGCCGAGACGCTGTCCGATCCGACGCTGCGCGCGTACGACACGCTGATCATCGACGAGGCGCATGAGCGCAGCCTGAACATCGATTTCCTGCTCGGCTACCTGAAGCAGTTGATCGACGGGCCGCGCCGCGACGACCTGAAGCTGATCGTGACATCGGCGACGATCGACGCCGAGCGCTTCGCGCAGCACTTCGCGATCGATGGCCGGCCGGCTCCGGTCATCGAGGTGTCGGGGCGCCTGTACCCGGTGCAGATCCGCTATCGGCCGTTGCTGCCGTCGAACGCGCCGTCGGGGGCGGCGTCGAACGGTTCGCAGCGAAGCGGGGCCGGCGGTGCGGCCGCTGGTCCGGCGGCCGACGGGGGGAGCAAACCGGGCCGGGAGGCCGGTGCGCCGGGCGAACGCGCGGCCGGTGGCCCCCTGGCGGCGAGCCTCGCGACCGGACGGTCCGGCAAGCCGCGTCGCGAGCACGACCCGCGCGACGAGGATCCGGACCTGGCCGAGCAGATCGAGGACGCGATCGCCGAGCTGTGGGGCGAAGCCCCGGGCGACGTGCTGGTGTTCCTGCCCGGCGAGCGCGAGATCCGCGACGTGGCCGAGCACCTGCGCCGCGCGCACGCCCGGGCGCAGGCGCAGCCCCGGCACGTGCTGGGGCGGGGTGATGTCGAGATCCTGCCGCTGTTCTCGCGGCTGTCGGCCGCCGAACAGGACCGCGTGTTCGCGCCGTCGCGATCCTCGTCGCGGCGCATCGTGCTGGCCACCAACGTGGCCGAGACCTCGCTGACCGTGCCCGGCATCCGCTACGTCGTCGACACCGGCTTGGCGCGCGTCAAGCGCTACCGGTACCGCGGCAAGGTCGAGCAACTGCAGATCGAGCCGATCTCGCAGGCGGCGGCGAACCAGCGCGCGGGCCGATGCGGCCGCGTCAGCGATGGCGTCTGCATCCGGCTCTACGACGAGGACGACCTGCTGAAGCGGCCGCGGTTCACCGACCCGGAAGTGCTGCGCTCGTCGCTGGCCGCCGTGATCCTGCGGATGAAGGCGCTGCGGTTGCAGGACATCGAGGCGTTCCCGTTCCTGGATCCGCCGCCGCGCCGTGCGATCGTCGACGGCTACGACCTGCTGCACGAGCTGAACGCGGTCGACGAAGCGCGGCGATTGACGCCGGTGGGACAGCAGTTGTCGCGGCTGCCGGTCGATCCGCGGATCGGCCGGATGCTGCTGGCCGCGCGCGACCTCGACTGCCTGCGCGAACTGCTGGTGATCGCCAGCGCGTTGTCGGCGCAGGATCCGCGCGAGCGTCCGCTGGCCTCGCAACAGGCGGCCGACCAGCAACATAAGCGCTTCGTCGACGAGGCATCGGATTTCGCCGGCTTCCTGAAGCTGTGGGACTACTGGCAGCGGGCCAACGCCGATCGCGGCGTCAACGGCGAGTCGAACCGCCGGCTGGCCGCGCGCCTCGAACGCGAGTTCCTGTCGCCGCGCAAGTTCCGCGAGTGGGCCGACGTGCACGCGCAGTTGCACGAGGCGGTGACGGACCTGCATTGGAAACCCAACGCCGATCCGGCTCCTTATGAACGGATCCATCAGGCATTGTTGACGGGGCTGCTGGGCAACCTCGGCTACAAGGCGCCCGAGGATGCGAACTACACCGGCACGCACGCGACGCATTTCGTGCTGCACCCGGGTTCGGGATTGACGCGCAAGCCGCCGCGCTGGGTGATGGCGGCCGAGATGACCGACACGGGCCGGCTCTATGCGCGCACGGTCGCGCGGATCGAACCCGCATGGATCGAGCGCACCGGTGCGCACCTGATCACGCGCTCGTGGAGCGATCCGGTCTGGTCGAAGAAGGCCGGGCAGGTCGTCGCGCACGAGCGCGGCATGCTGTACGGGCTGACCGTCTACGCGCAGCGGCGCGTGCAATTCGGCGCCAAGGATCCGGTGATGGCGCGCGACGTGCTGATCCGCGAGGCGCTGGTCGGTGGCGACTGGCTCGATGCGGCCGAGGATCGCGACCGGGCGGCGCGGCTGCCGTTTCTCGCGCACAACCGGCGGCTGGTCGCCGAGATTGAACGGCTCGAGCACAAGATCCGCCGGCCGGACCTGCTGGTCGACGCGCAGTTCCTGTACGACTGGTTCGATGCGCGCGTGCCGGCCGACGTCTGGTCCGGCCAGGCGCTCGAGGCGTGGTACCGACGGGCCGTCGAGCAGGACCGCGACCTGCTGAAGCTGTCGCGCGACGAGGTGCTGCGCAAGGAGAGCGACGGCATCAGCAGCGAGGCGTTCCCGCGCAACCTGCGGATGCGCGGCGTCGACATGACGCTCGACTATCACTTCGAGCCGGGCGCCGCCGACGACGGCGTGACGCTGACGATTCCGCTGTACGCGCTGAACCAGGTCGACGGGCAGCGCGCCGAATGGCTGGTGCCCGGCATGCTGGCCGACAAGGTGCTGGCGCTGCTCAAGTCGCTGCCCCAGAAGATCCGGCGCCACCTGGTGCCGCTGCCCGCGTACGTCGAAGGCTTCTGCCAGCGATGGGTCGGCAGGGCCGGTGAACGCGGGCTGGTCGACGCGTTGATCGACGATGTGCAGCAGCGGATCGCGATCCGGCCGCTCGCGACCGATTTCAAGCTCGAACAGGTGCCGCTGCATCTGTTCATGAAGTTCAAGCTCGTCGATCGGCACGGCGCGTTCATCGCGGCGTCGCGGCATCTGGCGCAGCTTCGGGCCGATCACGGCGGGCGGGCGCAGTCGGCGTTCCAGTCGGCGCTGGGCGAATTGCTGGTGCCGGGTGCCGGAGCCGCATCGGCATCTCCGACGCGTTCGGCGGAGGCTGACCCGGCAGCTGCGGCAGCTGCGGCGGCCGCGGGCGTCGCGGCCGGCGGTGGCGCTGCGGGTGCGGTTGGTGCGGTCGGCGTTGCCGGTACGGCCGGCTCCGCCGTCGGCAAGGTCGCCGGCCGCGATACCGCCTGCCTGCCGAAGGCGGACCAGCGCTTCGTCGACTGGCAGTTCGGCGAACTGCCCGAGTTGATGGAACTGCATGGACTGGGCCATACCGGTCCGCACGGAGATTCGGGTCGGGAGGGCGAGGACAGCGACGTGGACGACGCGGACGACGGCGCCTCCGGCCAGTCGATGATCGGCTATCCGGCGCTGATCGATCGCGGCGACAGCGTCGAGCTGCGGGTGTTCGACGAACCCGAGCAGGCTGCCCGCGAACACCGCGGCGGCCTGCGGCGCCTGTTCGCGATCGCGCTGAAGGAGCCGCTGAAGTTCTTCGAGAAGAACATTCCGGACTTCACGCGCCTGGCATTGCAGTACACGCCGTTCGGGACGGCCGACGAGCTGAAGGCCGAGCTGGTGGCCGCGCTTCTGGACCGCGCCTGCCTGGCCGAGCCGCTGCCGGCCGACGAGGCGGCGTTCCGCAAGCGGCTGGACGAGGCGCGGCCCCGGCTGAACCTGATCGGCCAGGAACTGGTACGGCTCGTGGCCGCGATCCTGGCCGAACACGCGCAGGTGTCCCGGCGCCTGGGCGCGGCCAAACCGCATCCGGCGGCCGCCGATGACGTTCGCCAGCAGTTGGCCGAGCTGCTGCCCGCGCGCTTCATCAGTAGAACCCCTGCTGCCCAGATCGCCCACTTACCGCGATATTTGAAGGCTTTGGCGTCGCGGCTCGATAAAATCAAGTCCGATCCGTCCCGGGATGCCGAGCGGCAGCGCGAGATGGCGGCGCTGCAGCAGGAATACCGCCGTCTGCTGGCCAGCCGCAAGGGCTGGCGCGACGACAGGCTCGACGCATTCGGGTGGGCGCTGCAGGAATTGCGGGTATCGCTGTTCGCGCAGGAGCTGCGCACGCCGATGCCGGTCTCCGTCAAGCGGCTCGAGCGGAGCTGGGCGGCGCTGACCGCCGGTACCCGATGACGGTCTTCCATCGACGTTTCAACCGAACAGAGTATTTCGACCGATGAACAACGTGTCTTCCGCCCCTTTCAGTCCCGAGACGGCCGCCGAACTGCGCGCCACGCTGCACGCCGTCGTCGAGCCGATCATGACGCTCGCCCAGGCCGCGGCGTCGGCCGTCGCCGCGCGGGTACCCGACGCCGACGCGCAGACGCGCGAGCAGCACGCCGTGCACGGGCTGGCGTGGTTGATGACGTACGCGCGCTCGCTGGAACAACTCGATCATTGGGCCACGCGGCTGAGCGACGGCGGCCGCTTCGGCGAGACCGAGATGCTGATCGCCGCGATCGGCGCCGGCGAATATCTGGCGCAGATATTCGGCGGCATCCCGATGAGCCAGTGCGAGATCGTGCGCCTGTCCGATCTGGGCCTCGATGCCGTGCCGATCGCCGCGGCGCGCACGCCGGCCGTCGAGCGGCTGATCGCCGACGGCAACACGCCGGCCCGGCGGGCGCGGCTGATCGCGCTGCTGGCCAAGCACGAGGGGGCGGCCAGCTTCGGCGACAACGGCCTGGACGGGACGCTCGAATCGATGCGCGATCAGATGCGCCGTTTCGCGCAGGCCGAGGTGGCGCCGTACGCGCACGAGTGGCACCTGAACAACCAGTACATTCCTTATGCCGTCGTCGACCGGATGTCCGAACTGGGCGTGTTCGCGCTGACGATTCCCGAGCAGTACGGCGGCCTGGGTCTGGGCAAGGAATCGATGTGCGTGGTGTCCGAGGAGCTGTCGCGCGCGTACATCGGCGTCGGATCGCTGGGCACGCGATCCGAGATCGCCGCAGAGCTGATCCTGAGCGGCGGCACGCAGGCGCAGCGCGATCACTGGCTGCCCAAGATCGCGTCCGGCGAGATCCTGCCGACGGCCGTGTTCACCGAGCCGAACGTGGGCTCCGACCTGGCCAGCCTGACGACGCGGGCCGTGCGCGACGGCGATAACTGGCTCGTGACCGGCAACAAGACCTGGATCACGCATCCGGTTCGCGCCGACATGATGACGATGCTCGTGCGCACCGGTAAGCAGGAAGACGGTTATCGCGGCCTGTCGCTGCTGCTCGGCACGAAGAAGCGCGGCACCGACGAGGATCCGTTCCCGGTCGAGGGCCTGTCCGGCAGCGAGATCGAAGTGCTCGGCTATCGCGGCATGAAGGAATACGAACTGGCGTTCGACGGCTTCAAGGTGCCGGTCGACAATCTGCTCGGCGGCAAGCCGGGCCAGGGTTTCAAGCAGTTGATGCAGACCTTCGAGTCGGCGCGCATCCAGACCGCTGCCCGGGCGCTGGGCGTGGCCCAGGCGGCGTTCGACGTCGGGCTGCGCTATGCGCAGGAGCGCCACCAGTTCGCCGAACCGCTGATCACGTTCCCGCGAGTGGCCGACAAGCTGGTGATGATGGCGGTCGAGATCATGATCACGCGCCAGCTGACGTATTTCGCGGCGCGCGAGAAGGACGTCGGGCACCGCTGCGACCTGGAAGCCGGCATGGCCAAGCTGCTGGCGGCCCGGGTGGCGTGGGCCGCGGCGGACAACGCCGTGCAGATCCACGGCGGCAACGGCTTCGCGCTCGAATACCCGGTGTCACGTTTGTTGTGCGACGCGCGCATCCTCAACATCTTCGAGGGTGCGGCGGAAATCCAGGCGCAGGTCATCGGCCGGCGCCTGCTCGAAACGGCAAGATAAGACTGGAGACTCGTTCATGACCGATTCCCGCGCTTCGGATTCCCTGATGTCGCGGCGCCGCGTGCTGGGCGCCGGAGCAGCACTGCTGGGCGCCCGCGCTCTTCCAGCGGTCGCGCAGGACACTTACCCCTCGCGGCCCATCAAGCTGGTCGTCTGCTATGCGCCGGGCGGACCGGTCGACACGGCGGCCCGGCAGCTCGCGCCGCTGCTGTCGGCCAAGCTCAACAACGCCAACGTGCTGGTCGAGAACCGGCCCGGGGGCGGCGGGACGATCGGTGCCGAGGCGGTCGCGCGCTCGGCGCCGGACGGCTACACGCTGATGTTCGCGGCGAGCCCGCCGCTGACGATCACGCCGCACCTGCTCAAGCGGATGCCGTTCGATTCGCTGAAGGACTTCTCGCCGATCGGGCTGTACGTCGACTATGCGAACGTGCTGGTCGTCGCGCCCGATTCACCGTTCAAGACGCTGGCCGACCTGATCGCCTATGCGAAGGCCAATCCCGAGAAGGTGTCCTATGGATCGGCCGGCGTCGGCGGCTCCAACCACCTGTCGGGCGAACTGCTGGCGCGGATGACCGGCACGAAGATGCTGCACATCCCGTACAAGGGCAACGCGCCCGCGATGACGGACGTGATGGGCGGCAAGATCACGATGATGTTCGACATCACCGGCACGTCGGCCGGCTACGTGCAGTCGGGTCGCGTGCGCGCGCTCGGGATCAGCTCGGCGCGGCGCAATGCGTCGCTGCCCGACGTGCCGACGATCATCGAGGCCGGCGTGCCGGGGTTCGACGTCGTCGGCTGGTTCGCGCTGCTCGGGCCGGCGGGCATGCCGCGCCCGATGGTCGACCAGATCAACGGCGCGGTCCATGCGGTGCTGGCCGACAAGGCGTTCGAGACGAAGCTGAACGGGCAGGGCTACGACGTGCACCCGTCGTCACCCGAGGATCTGCAGGCCGTGATCAAGCGCGACCTCGACATGTGGGGCAAGGTCATCCGGGACGCGAAGATCGAGATCGAATGAGTGCCGGGTGAGTGCCGGGTGAGTGCCGGTTGAGTACCGGCGTGATGGCGGCGTCGGTGGGTAGCGTGGCCTCCGTTGCCTCCGTTGCTGTCGTTGCTGTCGTTGCGTTGCCGTCGTTGCCGTAACGACGGCGGCCGAGATCTCGGTCGTCAGGCCAGGCCGAGCACGACGATAGCCACGGACACGGTCGCCAGCGCGGTGAACGTGCCGAGCAGCAGCGCGGCGCTGATGGCGGTGGTCTCGGCGCCGTAGCGCTGCGCGATGATGAAGTTGTTGGCGCCGGCCGGCAGCGACGCGCACAGCACGCCGGCCGCCGCCTGCATCGGCGACACCGGCAGCAGCCAGTACAGCGCGATCGCCGCCAGCAGCGGATGGATCAGCAGCTTGGCGACCACCAGCGAGATCGTCGCCCTGTCGAGCGAGACGCGCTGCTGTCCCAGCGTCGCGCCGATCGCGAACAGCGCGCAAGGGCCGGCCGCGTTGCCCAGCAGCCGCAGGAAGTTGTCGATCACCGGCGGTATCGGCCAGCCCGACGCCGCCACCAGCAGTCCCAGCGCGATCGACGCGATCAGCGGACTGCGTACCAGGCCCGAGCCGATCGTCAGCGCGATGCGCCAGCCGCGTGCCTGCGGATGCCGTTGCTTTTCGAGAAGCGCGACGGCGAGCGCAATCAGCACGAACACTTCGCAGAGGATCGTCAGCGCGACGGTCGGCAGGTATTGCTGGCCGATCTCGGCGACGAGCGCCAGGCCCAGGTAGCCGACATTCCCGTGCGCGCAGGTCATCGCGTCGGCGGTGGCCTGGCGGTCATCGCTGCGGGCCCGGTCGATCCAGCCTTTGCGGGCGGCGGCGCGCGCC
>JAKPAM010000090.1 GCA_029779435.1 Pseudomonadota bacterium
GCGCGCCAGCAGGATGTGCTCGCGCGTCTGCGGCATCGGACCATCGGCGGCCGAACACACCAGGATCGCGCCGTCCATCTGCGCCGCTCCCGTGATCATGTTCTTCACGTAGTCCGCGTGACCGGGGCAGTCGACGTGCGCGTAGTGACGGTTCTTCGTCTCGTACTCCACGTGCGACGTGTTGATCGTGATCCCTCGCGCCTTTTCTTCCGGCGCGTTGTCGATCTGGTCGTAGCCCTTGGCCTCGCCTCCGAACTTCGACGACAGCACCGTCGCGATCGCCGCCGTCAACGTCGTCTTTCCATGGTCCACGTGACCAATCGTCCCCACGTTCACGTGCGGCTTCGTACGCTCAAACTTGCCCTTGGCCATGCAGAACTCCTTGCTGGAACGTCGACAGCACCCGGCTGCCCAATCGATTCAATGAACTCGAGACGAAGACGGTCGGGGCGAACCCCCGAACGACCAATGAAACTTTGGTGCCCATGGCGCGGATCGAACGCGCGACCTCTCCCTTACCAAGGGAGTGCTCTACCACTGAGCCACATGGGCGACTGCGGAAACCAACACCTACAACCGATTGCCCGACCGATCACCAGACCCGACACGCACCACGGCGACAGCCGACCCGCCGACAACGGCAGATCCTTTACACCTGGAATTGCGCGCCCGACCCTGCGAAGCACCCTCACAGCCACGCCGCGGATCCGGACCTGCAACCCTGGTCACTGCCGCCGGCCGCACCGCGACTGGAGCGGGTGAAGGGAATCGAACCCTCGTCATAAGCTTGGAAGGCTTCTGCTCTACCATTGAGCTACACCCGCCGGGCAACCTTTGGAAACCTGTGGTGGAGGAGGTTGGATTCGAACCAACGTAGGCGTAAGCCAACAGATTTACAGTCTGCCCCCTTTAGCCACTCGGGCACCCCTCCACAGGGAACCGAGGAGTATCACGATTCCGCCGGAGATTGTCAAGCGTCGGAATCCAGGAATCCACCGGTCGCCGCTCCGCACCCTACACTGGAGCAACCACGGGCCGAAGCGCAGGTCTCACCCTTTCGCAGGCATCACCCTTTTAGAGTGAGATCAAGCCGGCGGCCCGTTCCGGCGCCTTGGGCGCCTCCGTATGGTGGCGAGGAAGCTTCCGCCTTCGGGGAAGACTCACCGTCAACGTTCTCGCAGGGAGATCGACATGGCATTCCAAGCGTGGGACAACCCGATGGGGACCGACGGCTTCGAATTCGTCGAGTATGCGGCGCCGGACCCGAAGGCGCTCGGCCAGGTCTTCGAGCGCATGGGGTTCACCGCGGTGGCGCGGCATCGGCACAAGGACGTCACGCTGTATCGCCAGGGCGACATCAACTTCCTGATCAACGCCGAACCCGATTCGTTCGCGCAACGGTTCGCCCGGTTGCACGGCCCGTCGATCTGCGCGATCGCATTCCGGGTGCGGGACGCGGCGAGCGCCTACCGGCGCGCGCTGGCGCTGGGCGCCTGGGGCTTCGATTCGCACAGCGGCCCGATGGAGCTGAACATCCCAGCGATCAAGGGGATCGGCGATTCGCTGATCTATTTCGTCGACCGCTGGCGCGGCAAGGACGGGCGGGCCGACGGCGCGATCGGCAACATCTCGATCTACGACGTGGATTTCGAGCCGATCCCGGGCGTCGATCCCTATCCGGCCGGGGCCGGCCTGCGGGCGATCGACCACCTGACCCACAACGTGCATCGCGGGCGCATGGCCGAGTGGTCGTCGTTCTACGAGCGACTGTTCGATTTCCGCGAGATCCGCTACTTCGACATCGAAGGCAAGGTCAGCGGCGTCAAATCCAAGGCGATGACGTCGCCATGCGGGAAGATCCGCATCCCGATCAACGAGGAAGGCACGGCCGAGGCCGGGCAGATACAGGAGTACCTGGACCTGTACCACGGCGAGGGGATCCAGCACATCGCGTTGTCCACCGATGACATCTACGGCACGGTGCGCCAGCTGTCGCAAGCAGGCGTGCAATTCCTGGACACGCCGGACACGTATTACGAGTTGATCGACGGGCGCCTGCCCGGGCACGGCGAGGACGTGGCGACGTTGCGCGCGGGGCGCATCCTCATCGACGGCGGCGTCGATGGGGGCCTGCTGCTGCAGATCTTCACGAAAACCGTGATCGGGCCGATCTTCTTCGAGATCATCCAGCGCAAGGGCGATGAAGGTTTCGGTGAAGGCAACTTCAAGGCGCTGTTCGAATCGATCGAACTGGATCAGATGCGGCGGGGCGTGGTGCCGACGCACCGCTGAGTCGTTGGAAGAAAGGAAGCGACCAAGAAAAAGGGGCTTCGCGGATCAGTGCGGGTGATCCCGATCACCTGGCCCGGCCACCTGCCCCGGGGGACGGCGGCGCCGCACACGGCACTCGTCTACGTCCTGCCGGTCCGCTCCGGATCATCCCCGGCCGGACCGCCCGCCTCTGGCGACTGATCCGCATCGTCTCTCGGCCGGTCGGCTTCCGGCCGTTCGGCATCGTCCATCGACTGATCGGCGTCGTCGACCCGCGACTCATGCACGCGCTCGGGATCCGGATGCTCGGTCTCGGGCCGCAGGAAGGTGTCCGCAGTCTTGCCCTTCTGGCGCGGCCGGGCGACGTGGCGGGCGTAGTCCTCGTTCGGATCGATACTGATCAGGCGCGAAACACGGATATCGATGCCGGGGCGCTGCAGGCTGAACGCCTGCTCCTGGAGACGCCGGTCGGTCAGCGTCATCCGCGAGCGCTGGCGAATGTACTCGGCCCAGGAGCCGACGATGTAGCGCTCGACGAACTTGCCTTCCTCGCCCAGGTCGCGAAACGCCCGCCAGTCGCTGGCACCGTTGCGCCGCCGGGTCGCGCCCACCGCCTGGATCGCCTCGAGGAAGGCCTGTACGTGATGCGGATCGATCCGGTACTCGATCTGCAGCAACACCGGACCGTCGTTGGGCAAGGGCTCGGCCCGGATACCCATCTCGGGCAGCTTCACCGTGGTGACGTCGGCCTCCTCGCCCAGATTGACCTGGACGTGCCGGATCAGGAAATGCAGCAGCACGGTCACGCCGGCCGACAGCAGCAGCGTGACCTGGGTGCCGAAGGCACTGGCCAGCCCGCCCCAGATCACACTGCCGATCGCGAGGCTCGCCTGGACGGCCAGCAGGTTGATCGCCATCGCGCGGGCGCGCACCCAGGCCGGCGCCGCGCTCTGGGTGCCGGCGCCGAGGCTGGCCAGCGCTCCGACCCAGGCAGCCCCCGCAAGCGCCGACCCGATCAGGGCGACCACCGTCCACTGCGTCGCCGCGATGACCAGCACCGCGATCGTCCAGAGCAGCACCGCGTAGGTGACCACCGAGGTCAGCGAGCGCTTCTGCAACTGGCCCGGCATCAGCAGGGCCGAAACCACCGCGCCAGCACCGAACATCCCGAACAGCAGGCCGAAACCACCGGCACCGAGGCCGAGTTGGTCACGCGCGATCACCGGCAGCAAGGCCCAGACCGCGCTGGCGCAGGCAGCGAAGGCGAGGTTGCGGATCAGGAAAGAACGCATCGCCACCGAGTGCCGCGCGTAGCGCACGCCGGTCATCACGCCGGACAGCAGCGTCTCGGGCACGCCGGCGAGCGCGCTCTCCTGTCGGCGCACCGAACGCGCGCCGAAGACCATCGGCACGAAGAACAGCGAGCCGATCAGCATCGACCAGGCCGTGCCCCACCAGGCCGCGATCGCACCGGCCAGTGCCGGGCCGAGCGCGCGCGACACGTTGAAGGCTACCGCCCCGAGCGCCACGGCGCGCGGGAGCTGGGCGCGCGACACCATTTCGTTGATCGCCGCGCCGGACGCCGGCATGAAGAAGGTGAAGGCCGCGCCGATCACCAGCACGAGGAGCAGCAGCGCCGTCGGGTTCATCCAGCCGTAATGGGTCAGGGTGCCCATGGCGATGCCGGTTGCCATCATCGCAAACTGCGTGCTGAGGATGATCCGTCGTCGGTCGACCAGGTCGGCCAGCGACCCGGCGATCAGCCCGAAGGCTAGCGTCGGCAACGTGCTGGCCGTCTGCACCAGGGCGACCATCAGCGCCGACGGGGTCAGCGTGGCCATCAGCCAGGCCGCGGCCGTCGCCAGCACCGTGAAGCCGAGCGCGGTGCCGACCATGCCGTAGTAGTAGCGTCGGTAGACCGGATTGCTCAGGGGCGACTCTTCGGCAACCGATTGCAGCTCGGGGGCGGCCGGCGATGCCGACCCGGGTGATGTCGTCTCGGATGTTGCAGACCCGGGCGTGGGCACTGGCGAGGATGCCGGCGTCGCAGCAGGAGACGGGCTCGAAGTCGGCGGCCCCGAAGATCCGGCTGTTGTCATTGAAGTGGTGTATCAGTCAGATGGTGCCCGGCGCGACGAGCAGCCATGGCTGGTTTCCTCACAGGCTCACGGCGGTGCCTGGACCCAGGACTGTAGCGCATGGTGCAGCGCGTGCGCAGCGTGGCCGCGGCGACGTTCGATCGAAATCGCGACGACGCCGGTCAACGTCTTCCCACTCGCCGAGAACCTCATGGAGCGGGGCAAGGGGTCGCTGTGGGAACACCTCGACTCGCAACCGCGGCTACCGCGCGCCGCGCACTCGGTGGCCTGCGCAGCATCGGCGCGTGAGTCATTTCCGCGGGTCCAGCGCGTCGCGCAGCCCTTCAATCGCTGGCAGGGACGGACATCGCCGTTGAGCCGGCGGGAACAGCGCTTCGAGCGTTGATCGCTCGTTGCATTGATCGTTCGTCGATTACTGCCCGGGGCGTGCCAGCCTTTTTTCGGCGCCACTCTTGCCAAATGGCATGGTCGGACTAGAAAAAAGGCCCCGGGCGCGAAGGTCGAGGAGGAGAGGACAAACGCGGCGCCCGGGGAAAGGAAAACCAGCGAGGAGAAAACCGAAACTCGATACGAAGGGGGCGGCGCGCCGGGCAAACGAGGTGGAGGACCCCGACGCGCCGCCGGACGGCATCAGGCCGTGGGCGTCGATCAGCCCTTGGACGGAGCCGTCGCCGGTGCGTCGGCCGGCGCCTTGGGCTGCCGGGCATCGCGCATCTGGCGGTGGAAAGCCATCCGCTCGTCCTTGCTGATCACGCCGTCATGGTTGGCGTCGATCTTGTCGAACATCGCCAGTTGCCGTTGCTGCGCGGCTTGCACGTCGGTGCGCGATACGTTGCCATCGGCGTCCGGCCGAACCCCCATCGCGCCCACCGGGCCGCGCGGACCCGGGTGATGGGCACGGTGATGGTGGCCGTGCTGATGAGCGTCGGGGCCGCCGGGCTTGGCGCGCGGCGCGGCATCGGCGGGGGCGGTGCCAGGCGTGGCACTGGGCGTCGCGGACGGCGTTGCGGTAGACGGGGACGTTTGCGCGGCGGCGATGCCCGCTCCGGCCAGAACGATCGCCGGCGCAGCGATCACAGCGGCCATCCAAACACGAAGGGGTTGCGCGGTCATGATATGAAGGACTCCTTGTCGATCCAACATCGGAGCCTTCATCGTGCCGGCCGTCCGGCCCATTCGCCAGGACGATTACCGGGCGTAGCGCAGGTTACAAATCGACATCACTCATTGCTGCGATCGTTCGAGGCTCTGGTCGATGTCCCACAGCAGATCGTCGATCGATTCCAGCCCGACGGACAGGCGGATCATGTCGTGCGGCACGCCGGCGCGCCGCAGTTGCTCGTCGTCGAGCTGCCGATGCGTGGTCGAGGCCGGGTGGATGACCAGTGTGCGGGCGTCGCCGACATTGGCCAGGTGGCTCATGAACGTCGCCGCGTCGATGAACTTCTCGCCAGCCCGCTGCGCGGCCTGCGGCGAGTCGTCACCCGGCGGCGGCTTGATGCCGAACGACAGGATGCCGCCCGCGCCCCGCGGCAGGTAGCGCTGCGCGAGCGCGTGATAAGGGCTGCCGGGCAGGCCGGGGTAATTGACCCATGCGACACGCGGATGTCCGGCCAGGTGCTCGGCGATGCGCTGCGCATTGGCCACGTGCCGATCCATCCGCACGGCCAGCGTTTCGATACCCTGCAGCAGCAACCAGGCGGACAGCGGCGCCAGCGTGGGACCGAGCGTGCGGGCGGTCTCCATCCGCGCCTTCATCGTGAAGCCGAAATCGCCGAAGGTCTCGTAGAACTTGACGCCGTGATAACCGGGCGAGGGCTCGATCATCTGCGGAAACTTGCCGTTGTCCCACGGAAAGCGGCCGGACTCGATGACGGCGCCGCCCATCGTCGTGCCATGCCCGCCGAGGTACTTGGTGGCCGAATGCACGACGATGTCGGCCCCGTGCTCGATCGGACGGCACAGGTAGGGCGAGGCCAGCGTGTTGTCGACGACCAGCGGCACGCCGGCCTCGTGCGCGATCGCGGCGACGGCAGCGATGTCGAGCACGTTCAGCCGCGGGTTGGCGATCGACTCGGCGAAGATGGCGCGTGTGTTGGGTCGCAGCGCACGACGGAAATTGGCGGGATCGTCGGAATCGACGAACGTGCAGTCGATGCCGAAACGCTTAAACGTGACGCTGAACTGCGAGTACGTGCCGCCATACAGCGTGTCGGCCGCGACGAGGTGATCGCCGGCGCCGAGCAGCGTCAGCAGAGCGACCATCTCGGCGGCCATGCCGCTGGAAGCGGCGATCGCGGCACGGCCGCCCTCGAGCGCGGCCACGCGTTCCTCGAACACCGACACGGTCGGGTTGGACAGGCGCGAGTAGACGTTGCCGAACGTCTGCAGGTTGAACAGGCTGGCCGCGTGCTCGGCGGAGTCGAACACGAAAGACGTGCTCTGGTGGATCGGTACCGCGCGGGCGCCGGTGGTCGGATCCGGCTGTTGACCTGCGTGCAGGCACAGCGTCTCGATGTCGAACTTGCGGTCGGCCAAGGCGGTGTCTCCGTGGGATCTCGATGCGGTGGGTGAAAGGCGGCGAGGGTCAGGCAGCGGTCAATAAGGCAGCGCGCGCGGCCGCTTGGCCGAGATCACGCCCGTGTTGACGCCGACCCAGTTCAGGCCGCCGAACAGGCGCGCGTGCTCGATCTTGACGCAGCGGTCCATCACCGAGTCCATGCCCGCTTCGCGCGCGAGCCGGTCGGCCTCGAGGTTGAGCACGCCGATCTGCTGCCACAGCACCTTGGCACCGATGGCGATCGCCTGTTGCGCGATCGGCAGGACGTCGTCGGTCTTTCGAAAGACGTCGACGATGTCGACGGGCTCGGGGATGTCCGTCACGCGGGCGTAGCTTTTCTCGCCGAGAATCTCCGGATAGCGCGGATTGACCGGAATCACGCGGTAGCCGTGCTCCTGCATGTACTTGGCGGCGAAGAAGCTGGGCCGATGCCATTCGGCCGACAAGCCGACGACGGCGATCGTCCTGTTCTGGCCGAGCACGCGGCGAAGGGTTTCGATATCGGACATCGCGATGTCTCCGTGTGCTGTCGGTCCATGGCGGCGGCCGCTTGGCAGGGCGCCATGGAGCCATGAGGCTCCGGGACCGCGAGGCTGCCGGCCCGGGGACCGGCGGCGAGGCAGCGCTCGCCACAGTCCAGCCGCCATGGTACTAGGGACGGAGCGCCGATCCGGACGTATTCGCCGGGTGTTCGTTTTCGCAACTCAGTTGCATCAAATGCTAGACTGATTCCATGCATCCACGATCGCGCCTTCCGTCTGCCCTCCCGCGCGCGCCGCGCGGCAGCGATGGCGCGCGCGGCGCCCGTCGTCGGCGTCCGTCCACGTCGTGGTCCGGGTGGCTGGTCGGCTGGCTGTGCGTGACGCTGCTGTGCGCACAGGCGGCCGGACGGCTGCACGGCATCGCCCATGCCGACTGGCATGGCGAGGGGTCGTTCGCCATGGCGCGGCTCAACGCAACGCCGCAGTCCAGCGCAATCCGCTCGGGCATGGCCGGCCCCCATATGGCCAGCCCCGACACGACCGGGACCGGCGCGGCCCGCTCCGAGACATCCGCGCCCACCCCGGCGCCGTCGACCGGCGCGGGCCTGGGCGCCGGTCATGACTGCAGGTTGTTCGACGCGAGCGCTCTGGCCAGCGGGCTGGTCGCGGCCGCACCGGCGACAGCGACGGTCATCCCGAGGCCGTCGACGCCGCTTCACATCGCCGCACCCTCGCCGGACCTTCCCACGCGGCTGGCTTTTCGCAGTCAGGCACCTCCCGCGGCTCGGGTCGCCTGATCCGGCAACCGGACGACCGCTCGGTGCCCTCGACGCGCGTCCGACCACGGGCTTGATCCGGCCGGCGCGTTGCCGGCGACGTCCTGTCGTCACATCCCGTCGGCTCGCCGCGCGCCACCGCTCGCCTCATCGTTGCCCCCCACTCGGGCACGCGTCGTAGCGGCATGCGCACACCCTTCGTCCGCCCGGCTCCGCCAAACCCGAACCGCTTCGCGCTATCCGTTTTCCGCCATCGGCTTTGCGCCAGCGCCCCTCGCGCTTGGAGATCGGCCGCCCCACCGTCCGCGCGATGCCGCGCATCCGCGTTCCGCCACCGAATTCGACCATCGACCATGAACCGTTCCTCATCGACCCGGGCGATCCTGTCGCTCTCGACGCTGTCCCTGCTGGCACTGCCGCTGCTGCCCGCCGGCGCCCAGTCGTCCCCTCCAGCGTCGGCGATCCCCGCCGCGAGCGCTCCGCCGTCGAACGCGACGTCCTCCGATGTGCCCGCCTCGGGCGCATCGCCCTCCGCACGGCCGACGCCTTCCGCCAGCGACACCGCGCACCACGATGACGACCACGCGCTGGACACGGTCGTCGTGACCGCCAATCCGCTGGGCAGCTCGCGGATCACGCCGCCGGCCTCGGTGCTGCAGGGGCGTGACCTGTCGCTGCGTCAGAGCCGTACGATCGGCGAGACGCTGGACGGCCTGCCCGGCGTGTCGTCGACTTACTTCGGGCCGGGAGCCAGCCGGCCGATCATCCGCGGGCTGGATGGCGACCGGATCCGTCTGCTGCAGAACGGAGTCGGCGCGCTCGACGCCTCCGCGCTGTCGTACGACCACGCGGTGCCGCAGGACGTGCTGAGCGTGGACCGCATCGAGGTGTTGCGCGGTCCGGCTGCCCTGCTCTATGGCGGCAGTGCGATCGGCGGTGTCGTCAACACGATCGACAGCCGCATTCCCCGGGAGCCGGTCGACGGCGTGGGCGGCCAGGTCGACCTCGGCTATGGCGGTGCGGCCCGCGAGCGATCGCTGGCCGGCCGCGTGACCGGCGGCAACGGACAGTTCGCGATCAGCGCCGACGGGTTCACGCGACGATCGTCGGAATTGCGCATCCCGGGCTATGCGTGGTCGAAGCGCCAGCGCATGGGCCAGGGCTCGTTCACGCCGGTCGAGGATCATGGCCATGAGGACGGAGAAGGACACGACCACGAATCCGGCACGGCCGACGCTGCCGATGCGCGTGGCCGGCTGCCGAACAGCAATGGCCATGCGGAGGGCGGCTCGATGGGCGCCTCGTGGACGACGGCCAGCGGCTACCTGGGCGTGTCATATGGCGCTTATCGATCCGAGTACGGCTCGGTGGCCGAGCCCGCGGTGCGGCTGAAGATGCAGCAGGACAAGCTGAGCTTCGCCGGTGAGCAGCGAAACCTGAGCGGGCCGTTCAGCGCGATCCGTTTCAACCTGGGCTACACCGACTACGAGCATCGCGAACTGCACGACGGCGAGGTGGAGACGACGTTTCGCAATCGCGGCTTCGAGGGCCGGATCGAAGCGCGCCACGCACCGCTGGGCAAGCTCGACGGCACGGTGGGCTTGCAGATCAACCAGAGCACGTTCTCGGCGCTGGGCGAAGAGGCGTTCGTGCCCAGTTCGCGCACGCGCGGGCTGGCGTTGTTCGCGGTCGAGGAATACGCGGCCTCGGACGCGCTGACGCTGAGCTTCGGCGGGCGCTACGAGCACACCGAACTGACGCCCGACGCGCAAGGCAACGAGCGCTTCGCCGATGCCCGCCGGCGACGATTCGGAGCGGGCAGCGTGTCGACGGGAGCCCGCTATCGGCTCGACAAGCAATGGACGCTGGACGGCAACCTCGCTTATGTCGAGCGCGCGCCCACTTATTACGAGCTGTTCGCCAATGGCGAGCACGTGGCGACCGGCGTGTTCGAACGCGGCGACAACGATGCGCGCAAGGAGCGTTCGGTCTCGCTCGATGCCGGCGTCGGCTTCGACAACGGCACGCACAGCGGCCGGGTGGGGGTGTTCTACACGCGCTTCCAGAACTACCTGGGCCTGTCGCGAAGCGGACGCCTGTGCGCCGAACAGGACGGCGACGTGGTATGCAGCACGGCGATCGACGAAGGCCGCGCCGAGTACGTCTATGCGGGTGTCCCCGCGCGGTTCTACGGCGTCGAGGCGCAGTCCCGGCTGCACCTCGGGCGGATCGGCGACGGCCACTATGACCTCGAGCTTCGCGGCGACGTGACGCGGGCGACCAATCGGGACACCGGCGAAGCGCTGCCGCGGATTCCGCCGGTCCGTGTGGCGGCGGCGCTCATGCATCGACAGGGCGCATGGCGCACGCGGCTCGACGTGCAGCACGCGTTCGCGCAGACCCACGTGCCGTCCAACGACGTGCGCACAGACGGCTACACGCTGGTCGGCGCCAGCATCGCCTACGCGTTCAAGATGGGCGGTACCCATTGGGAGACTTACCTGCGCGGCACCAACCTGACGAACACCGACGCACGGCTGGCCACGTCGATCCTGCGCGATATCGCGCCGCTGGGTGGACGGGCGCTATGGGTGGGTGCGCGCATGGTGTTCTGATCCACGGTCCATCGGGCGGATGACGCGATCGCCGTCCGCCGCGCGCTCTGCTATTGTGGTCGGCAATCACTATCGTCGATCGCGATCGATCGACGTCACGACAGCAGGACGGCAGGAGGACGAAAGGATGGCCGACACCGGCGGTTTGCCGCTGGGCTCGACGCTACTGAGCCCGCTCGAATACATGAAGAAGGCTTGGTCGAGCTTCAATCTGCCGACGCAGTTCGCGCCGACGCTCGACCTGGCCGAACTCGATCGCCGGATCACCGATCTGAAGGCGGTCGAGCAATGGTTGATCCTGAACCAGAACCTGCTGCGCAACGCGATCCAGGGGCTGGAGATCCAGCGCGGGACGATCGCGACCGTGGCGGCGTTCGGGCAGGCGATCCATCGGACCGGCGACGCGATGGCCGGTATCGCGCAGCGCGTCCAGGAAACACCGCCGCCGAGGCCATCGCGCGCCGGCAGCGGGCTGTTCTCGACGCCGTCGCGATCGACGGAAGCGGTACCTGCCGAGCCGTCCACGCCCTCCCGCACGGACACGCGCGCGCAAGACCCGAAATCGACGGCCTCGGCCGACGATCCCTCGCCACGTTCGTCGACTCTCGACACGGCTACGAGCTTCTTCTCCGAGTTGAGCCGCCTGGTCACGCTCGGGGGATTCGGCAGGTTCGGCAGCGCGGGGGCGGAACGGGCGAAGCCTGAATCATCGACCGACGTGTCGTCCGGTTCGGCGTCCTCCGCGACCGAAACGCCTCCTTCCGCGGATACCGATGCGGCTCCGGCCTCGGCCACACCCGAGGCGGACGAAGCATCGGCGAACGAGCCGTCCGGCACCGGCTCGCAGGCGTCAGAACGCCCGACGGCCGCATCGGCGTCGGCATCCGCGTTGTCCAACGTCGGCCAGGTGGCCGAGGCCCTGGCCAACAACGCGTCCAACGCGTGGTGGAACCTGCTGGAGGGCCAGTTCAACCAGATCCTGTCGGCCGCGGCGTCACCGACGTTCCCGTCGGTCTTCGGCCTGCCGGGGGGAACGCCGACGCCGGGCGCGTCGTCCACCGGGAGGTCGACGAAACGTCCTGCGCGTGGCGAGCAGTCGGCCACGGCGGGTGCGGGCCGCACGTCGGGGCGCGGCCCGACCGCTGCGTCGACACGGGGCTCGGCCGCATCGCCGTCTTCCTCGTCCTCGCGGTCCGCCTCTTCCTCCTCGCCGCCGTCCTCTTCATCGCCGTCGGCAAACGCCGGAGCCGCTCGCGGCTCGCGCGGAGCGCCCGGATCGCCGAGCCCCGTCAAGTCTTCCGCCGCCGCGTCATCGACGCGATCGACGCGTGCACGGAGCGCCGACGCCGCCCCGGCGGCGGCGAAGGACGCACGTTCGAAACGCACCACGACAACAGGCGCCGCCCAGCGCGGATCGCCTGCGGTGCCGGCCGGCAAGCGTTCGGCTCGCCGCGCCAAGTAACCATGAGCGAGTGGTCGGCTGACGTCGTCGTCGGCCACGCGGCAGCCGCCAGCCGAGACGAAGCGCTGTCATCGGTGCTGGCGCAGTTCGAGGCGGGCAACTCACCGTTCGCGACCGCGCGTCCGCTCCAGAACGAACGAGGATCGGCGCGACTGGGCATCGTGTATCTGACCGAAGCCTGGGCCCCCCAATTGACCGAAATCGTGCGGCAACTCCGCCACCGCACGCAGGTGCCGACGTGGGTCGGTGCGGCCGGCATCGGCGTGTGCGCGAGCGGTGTCGAGTACATCGGCCAGCCCGCGATGGTCGCGATGATCGCCCGGCTGTCGGCGCGCAGCTTCCAACCCATTCGCAACCTGCACGTATTGGCGCGACTGGCCGGCAACGGCGATGACGAGGATGCGCGCAACATGAGCCCGGAGAGCCTGGCCGCGCCGCGCACCAGCGGGCTGCTGCTGCACGCCGACAGCCAGACGCTGGACTATGCGGTGCAGGTGGCCGACGCCCGCAATCTCGCCGGATCGGAACAGACCTTCGGCGGCGTCGTCGAACGCGGCGACAACTGGGCGACGCAGCATGCGGACGGCACGGTATTCCATGGGCTGTCGGGGGTGCGCTTCCTCGAACCGACGCGCTTGTTCTCGCGTATCTCGCAGGGCTCGGTGCCGTTGGGCGGCGAGCACGTCATCACGCACTGCTCGGCGCAGCGCGTCATCACGCTCGACGGCCGTCCCGCGCTCGACGTGCTGCTCGCCGACCTGAACCTGCCGCCACTGCCGGAAGACGCGGACGGCCCGGCCACGCTGCAGGCGTTTCAGGCGAGCCCCGCGCGGCGCGGCGTGTATCTGGGCATCGCGCCATCCGATCACCGCAACGATGCGCGCTTCGACGACACCTTCCAGGTACGACGGCTGCGCGGCGTCGATACGCGGCAACGCACGCTCGACGTGCTACCGCCGCCGCAGGTGGGCGCCCGTGTCGTGTTCTGCACGCGCGATCCGGCCAGCGCGCGGGCGAGCCTCGTGCGCGCATGCACCGAACTGCGCGAGCAGCTCGAGAGCGAGGGCCGTGCGATCCGCGCCGCGTTCTATCATGGCTGCGCTTCGCGCAACCGCAACGTGTTCAGCGGCGGCCAGCAGTCGAGCGTCGAACTCGCGCTGATCCGTCGCCATCTGGGTCCGGTGCCGCTGATCGGCCTGTACGCGGGCAGCCAGATATCCGCAGGCTATGTGCATCGGTATTCCGGCGTGCTGACCGCGCTGGCGTGACGCGTGGCTTTCCGCCTCATTGCTTTCCGCCCGCCTGCTTTCTACCCCTTTCCCGCCGGCTGATGAACGCCGGACGAACACCCGATGACCGACCCTCGCACACCGCTTTCCGCCTCTGCCCCGACCGCCCCGCCGCCCTGGCTGGGCCGCCCCCGCGTCGATCCCGACGGCCTGGCCGGCGCGGTCGCCACGCTGTCGCGACCGCTCGTGTTCACCAACGGCGTGTTCGACATCCTCCACCGCGGTCACGTCACCTACCTGGCTCGCGCGCGCGAACTGGGTGCCAGCCTCGTCGTCGCGCTCAACAGCGATGCGTCGGTCAAGCGCCTGGGCAAGGGCGACGACCGCCCGATCAATACGCTGGACGACCGCCTCGCGGTCATCGCCTCGCTGGCGGCCGTCGATCTGGTGACCTGGTTCGACGACGACACGCCGCTGGCGCTGATCATCGCCGCGCGGCCCGACGTGCTGGTCAAGGGCGGCGACTGGACCGTCGATCGCATCGTCGGCGCGCCGCAGGTGCAGGCTTATGGCGGACGCGTCGTGTCGATGCCCTTCGATTTCGAACGATCGACGACCGACACGCTGCGCCGCATCCGCCAAGCCACCGGGGCCGGTGAACGCTAGTACCTCGGCACCGAAGAAACGTGGCGTTCGCTGCGAGCCGATCCGACGATCGCCGAGGCTGGAATCAGGCGTCGGACGGCGGGTACCGCGCGATGAAGGTGGACAGCGCGTCGGTCCGGAACCGATCCGGGTCCCAGTCGCGCGGGTCGATCCGATCGGCCGGCAGGAACAGATACAGCTCGGCTTCGATCTCCTCGCCCTGCCGCCCATCCGCCGCGATCAGCCGCACCGGCACCGTGATGCGCTGGTATTCATTCCCCTCGAACGCATCGAGCCGCGCCAGATCATCGGCATCGACGCCCGCATAGAGCTGCCCGGCGATCCGCGCGTCGGGGTCGCGCACCGCGGCGGGGTAAGTCTCGCCGCGCACCGCATAACGGCGAAACCCCTGCAATACCGCACGCCGGCCCGGGTAGCTGCCGCGCACGACGGCACTCCAGACCGAGGGGAACATCAACGAGCCGTAGGTGAAGACGGCGCGAGTCGATTCAGATGGAGACATGGAATGACCTGATGGAGCGAAGGAGGTGTCGATGGCGGCCGAATGCGGGTCCCCCCAAGCCGGCCGAACGGTGTATCGGGCCCGCGGGGCCGATCGTCTGAAATCGATACCGGCCCATCCCCTATACCTTGGTATTGAAGCATCCTGACGACGATCATCGCGCCCCCTCGGCGCTAGAATCGGGCGATCGCTTGCAACGCGCGGGCCTTCCAGACGCCCCGCGCGGGATCTCCACCACAAGGATAAGGAAAACCGCATGGATACCATCGCCGTCCAAGGATCGCAGGCCCGCTCCGCGCTGCGACCCGGCCTGATCGCCACCGTATTGGGCGCTGCCGCGCTGCTGTCCGGCTGCCTGGCGACGACGCCGGGATCGGGCGGCCAGAGCGCCACTGGCATCACCGGCGCGGCGGGCGGCGCAGCCACCGACGGCGCCAATGCCGCGCTGGCCTCGTGCACGGAAACCCTGGGCACGGTGCGCATCGAGGAGAACACCAACGCGAGCTGGTACAGCGTTTATTCGAGCCGATACAACACGGGGTCGACGGTGCCGGCACTGCGCCTGCTGATCCAGCAGTCGAACTGCTTCGTCATCGTCGAGCGCGGCAACTCGCTGAACTCGATGAACCAGGAGCGCGCGATCATGCGTTCCGACGAAGGCCGGGCCGGCAGCAACTTCGGCGGCGGCCAGATGGTGGGGGCCGACTACACGATGAGCCCGTCGATCATGTTGTCGGACCGCGGCGGCACGCAGGCCTCGTCGGCGCTGTCCAGCTTCGGCGGCATGATCGGGCAGGTCAGCCGCCTGGCCGGCAGCCTGTCGACGAACGAGGCGGCTACGACGCTGCTGCTGATCGACAATCGCTCGGGCGTGCAAATCGCGGCGTCCGAAGGCTATGCGAAGAACGTCGATTTCGGCGCAGCCGGCGCGATCTTCGATTCGGGCACGGCCGCCAGCGCAGGCGCGTTCACGCGCACGCCGCAGGGCAAGGTCATCATGGCGGCGTTCATCGACTCGTACAACAAGATGGTCGGGGCGCTGAAGGTCTACAAGGCGCAGACCGTCAAGGGCGGCCTGGGAACCGGCGGACGCCTGGGCGTCCAGGGCGGGCAGACCGACGCGGGACGCGAAGCCGGCGGCCGCGGCCGATGATCGACGCCCGACGCCACGCCGGCCGCCGCCCGGCGCTTGCCCGGCTGCTGGCCGTGGCGTTGTTCGGCCTGGCGGCGGTTCCGGCGCAGGCACAGATGTTCCATCTGTACCTGAACTGCAAGGGCAAGGTCGCCGCCGGCAAGGGAACGTTCGACGCGCAACTGGACCTGGCGATGCGCGACAACAACCAGACGGCGCTGGTACAGGGCTCCAACGTGTTGCCCGTCGGCGAAAGGATGCGGTACGTCCCGACGCAGCAGGCCTACACGATGACGTTCAGCGCACCGCTGCGCACGGTAGTCGCGTACCGCTCGTGGTGGGGCGGCCCGATCTTCACCTGGTATCCACCGCTCACCAAGTTGGCGCAGGTGCGGCTGGCGATCGATCGCCAGACCGGCCAGCTGACCGGGCAGATGCTGAACGTCGAGCAGGACGTGCTGGGCACGCTGGCGATGCAGTGCACGCCATCCCGGGACGAGGACCAGCCCCAGCCGCGGTTCTAGGGCCTGTTAACGCTAAGATCGAGGCACTGCGGCCCCGACGGACACCCGGTGGCCCCTGTGCCGCCTCGCGACGCCAGCCGGTGCGTGGGGCGGTCCGCTCAACGCGGCCGGTAGTAATACCCGGGCGAGTTGGCGGGCGGCAACGCCTGCGGCGAATGGCGGTAGTCGGGCGCGCTCTGCCCGCCCCAGCCGGGCACGACGTCGGGCCCATAGGGGTGCCCGTCGGAGCGTCCGGGCGGCGAAGCCCAGCCGTTCGGCGAGCCGTTCGGCGAGCCATTCGGATAGCCGCTTTGCCAACCGTTCGGATAACCCGGATAACCACGCGGTGGCGCCGGCGGGTAAGGCCTCACGGGCACCGGGACCGGCACGTACACCGGCCCGGGCGACAGGCCGGGGCTGACGCCGATCACCTGGCCATCGGGGCCGTAGTAGACGGTGCCGGACTGGATCGTGGTCCCGGGCGTCGTAGACCACACCTGCGCGGTCGTCGTCGTCTCGCGGCGGCCTGCGGCCCCCACCGTACCGTAGACCTGGACACCCGGCCGGTCGTGCACGACCGGCCGCACACCTTGCCCCCCGCCCTGGCGACCCGCCGCAGCCGTCACCGTACTCGTCGATTGGCCCGTAAGCGTCTGTCGCGTCGTCGTCACCGTGCTCCAGCCCTGCGTCTGTGCGCAGGCCGTGGCCGGCAGCACGGACGCGGCCAAGACCAGGGCGGAGGATGCGAGAGCCGCGCCGACAGGAATCGGCGAAGCCGCACCGGACCGCGAGAGCAGCGAGGGGCGGTGATGGAGGACGGGCGGGGCGCGGAATCGGGCGCGCATGGGAAGCTCCTGTGTTCGACCGTGCAGCGAGCGGAACCACTGGCGCGGGCCGATCGTGACACGATAGCCCAGGTTCTCTAGGACTTACCGTGACACGGTACCGGATTGAGCCCCAGTTCGGCGATCAGGGCCGACAGCCGGCCGCGAACCTGCGCATACCGGGTGTCCAGGTCGGCCGGATAGCGAAGCTCGACCATGCTGCGCGCTTCGGTCGGATTGCGGCGCACGATCCTGACCCCTTTGACGCCCTGGCGCCCTAGCGTCTCGCTGTGCGCGCGAGCGGCATCCTCGGTGCGGAACAGGCCGAACGAGATCGCGTTGCGGAACGGGCCGTCGGGCATCAGGTAGATGTCCATGATCCCCGCGCGCTGCAGCTCGGTCACGCGCTGCCGCCCGGCGGGCACCGATTCGGCGGCGCTCGTATAGACCATCCAGACCGACTGGCTCTCGATGGGCTCGACGCGGCTGGCCACCACGCCGCCGACGCCATCGATGAACTCGCGGATCCGCGCCGCCCGCATCTCTTCCATCGGGCCGAGTTCGATGCAGGCCAGCGGTGCCGCCGAAGCCCGGGAACCGACCGCCCCCGGCGCCGATGAATGCCGGGCTGAAGACGGGTTCGAGGATGCGGCAGGCGCCGCCGATGACGACGACCCGGCCGGCGGTATGATCTTCAGCGCATCGGGATCGACTTGACGGGCTGCCCGGTCCGGCTCGCGCGGGCTGCCGAAGAAATCATCCAGGCTGCCGCGCCACCACAGGAAGGCCAGCACGTTGGCCACGATCAGCAAGACCAGCAGGCGACGCATCGATCGCACCCTAAGCGACGCGGCGAACCGATACGTCGCCGACGGCGACGATCCGCACCTGCCCGTCGTCGATGACCCGCAGCGCGCCGGTCTCGTCGAGGCCGTCGGCCACGCCCGCATAGAGCGTCTGGCCATTGTCGATCACCGCGACCTCGCGTCCGCGCAGCGTATCGAACGGCGCCCAGCGGGCCGCATGATCGCCGAAGCCGTGGTCGACGAAAGACCGCCATTCCCGCCACAACGCGGCGAATACGCGAGCCACGACGTCCTCGCGCGATACCGAGGCAGGCAGCGGGCCGTCGAACAGACCGATCGTCGGCTGCCCGACCCGCGCATCGCGCTCGGGATCGGGCAGCAGGTTCAGCCCGATGCCGGTGACGACGCGCTCGAGCGCCCGGTCGCCGGCGGCCTGGCGACGCGTTTCAGCCAGGATGCCGCCGCATTTGCGCCCCTGCCGTTGCGGATCGTTCGGCCACTTCAGGCCGATGTCGGGCGCCCAACCGAGCAGCGCCTCGGCGATGCCGACGCCCGCCACGATCGGCCAGCCGATCGGCGGCATCGGCGGCGCGATGCGTTCGAACGCGATCGAGAACATCAGGCTCGCCTCCGGCAGGCTGCTCCACGCGCGGCCGCGCCGGCCGCGGCCGGCAAGCTGCCGCCACGCGACGAGCAGCCGCGGCGGCGCCGGCCCATCGTCGCCGAAGGGCAAGGCCATCAGCTCCTGGTTGGTCGAGCCGATCTCCTCGACGACACGCCATTGGCCGGGATCGATCCGTGGCGTGCCATCGCGCCCCACCCGGGTCGTGCCGCCGACGTCCGCATCATCGAACGCGAGCAGGCAGGCCCGCCGCAACCGGTCGGCATCGATCAGCATGGGCGTCATCGTCGAGTCCATGGCCGCCATGATAACCGCGGGGCATGTTCAAGCCGCGCGCGTACGCATACACTGCCGACACCCATGGCCGTCCCGCCCCGCCCCTCGTCCGGCCCGCCGCCACCAGCGAGCGGCGCGCCACCGGCCGGCCCGCCGCCCGGTTCCTTGTCCAACCCCCTGGTCGGCCCCTTGTCCGGCCCTCTATCCTCCCTGCGCTCGGGGCCGGTCTCGCCGGTCCGGGCGCCGCGCACGATGGCGGGTTGGTTCGCGCTGGTCTACGCGATCGGCCTTATCTACGGCACGTTGTATCCGTGGAGCGGATGGCGCCGGACCGGCTTGTCCGGTCTCGATTTCCTGAGCCAGCCGTGGCCGCGCTACTGGACGGTGTTCGACCTGTCGACCAACGTCGGCCTGTATGCGCCGCTCGGCGCGCTGCTGGGCTGGTGGACGCGTCACCGCTTCGGGCCGTGGACCGCGGTGGCGCTACCGATCATCGTCACGGCGCTGCTGGCCACGACGCTCGAAGCGTTGCAGACCTTCCTGCCCGGGCGGATTCCGTCCAACATCGACCTGCTGTGCAACGTCGTGGGCGCCGTGTTCGGCGCGGCATTCGCGCTCGCGCTGTGGCCGACGCGCCTGCGCGATCAGCCGCTGCGTTTCCGGCCGCATGCGAAGGTGACGATCGTGCTGCTGATCGCGTGGCTCGCCGTGCAGGCGCTGCCTCAGCGCTTGCCGTTCGAAAGCGGCGTGCTGCTCGGTCCACTGTTCGACTGGATCGGTCGCGTCGGCGCCGCGATCGACGCCCCTGTGGACTCGGCACCGGTCGTGCTGGCCACGCAACTGGCCCAGGCTCTCGCACCGCTGCAAAGCGGCCTGGGCGCATTCACCGCGCATCGCGACGTCGTCGAGGCGGGCGCGGTATCGATGTGGCTGGCCAGCATCGGATTGATGCTGGCCAACGTACTGACCCGCTCGACGTGGCGGCCGCTGGCGATCGGCGCCCTGCTGTCCGGAGGGCTGCTGATCCACCTGGCGTCGAGCCGCTGGCTGTTGTCGAGCGAGGGCTGGAGCTATTGGCTGTCGCCCGGTTCGCAAGGCGGCGCGGCGATGGGTGTGCTGGTGCTCAGCCTGCTGACGCTGCTGCGGCGGCGTCATCGCCTGCTCGCGCTGATAGCGCTGCTGGCCGGCGCCGTCGTGTTGACGAACCTGCTGCCCACCGGCGGCTACGAGCCCCCGCCCACGCCGGTGCAACCAGGATGGCGCAACCTGTTCGGCCTGTTCGATGCGTTGGCCCTGCTGTGGCCGCTGGCAGCGCTGATCGCGACCGCCGTCGAGTGGCGGATGCTGCGCCCCGATCCCCGCGCCCGCACCACGAAGCGGCCGTTATAATCGAAGGCCCCCGACGATCACGAATCCCGGGAGGCATGGGTCCAGCCCCGTTCGCCGCATCGCCGTCGCCCCTCTCATCCGTTGGCGGGCGCGCCGATCGCCGAATCGCGCGAATGGATCCGTGCGTCCCGAAGGCGCGCCCATGAACGCACGGACCCAAGTGCTGATGATCTCCGGTCCGGCCGGCGGAATCGATACGGCCATCGACGTGCCGGCCGGCCCCCGCTGCGGGCTGGCCGTCGTCGCGCACCCGCATCCGCTGTACGGCGGCACGCGCGACAACAAGGTCGTCATGACGCTGGCGCGTACGTTCGCCAGTCTGGGTTACCTCGTCATGCGCCCGAACTTTCGCGGCGTCGGCGCCAGCGACGGCGACCATGACGAGGGCCGCGGGGAAACCGAGGACCTGGTCAACGTGACGCTGGCCGGACTGGCCCGCCCCGAACTGGCCTCGTCCGGCGGACAGCCGCCGCTGGTACTGGCCGGCTTCTCGTTCGGCGCCTATGTGCAGGCCCGCGCGGCCGTCGAACTGGCGGCTCGTGGCGTGCAGATCCAACGGATGGTGCTGGTCGGCACTGCCGTCACTCGCTTCGACGTACCACGCGTGCCCGATGACACGCTGCTGATCCACGGCGAGGTCGACGACACCGTGCCGCTGGCCGGCGTGCTCGAATGGGCGCGCCAGGGTAATGCCCCGGTCGTCGTGATCCCGGGAGCCGACCACTTCTTCCACCGCAAGCTCGTCCCGCTCAAGCGCGTCGTGCTGTCGGCCTGGGGACGCCCGGCCGGCGACGAGCCCGAGCCGGCCGCCGCGTCCGACTGACCGGGAGCACGCCGCCGATGTACTGGCCCGCCGAACTGCGCTTCGCCAAGACCACCAAGGGCATCGTCGAGATCCGCGATCGCGTGCAGGGCATCCCGACGCGCGCGCGCCAGGTGCTGATCCTCGTCAACGGCCGTCGCAGCATCGCCGAACTGGGCCAGTTGATCCCCGAGCCGCAGTTGTCCACGCACCTGCGCGTGCTCGAAGCACAGGCGTTCATCACGCGCGTGGCCGAGGGCAGCGGCCCGGACACCGGTTTCGGTCCGCAGACCGTCGCCGGTCCGTCGACGCTGGTCCGCGAGCTGTGGTCGGACACGCGGATGGGGAGGCTGGACGTGCTGACCGACGCGCCGCTGCCGGCATCGACGGCAACCGGATCGCCGGACGACAACCGGTCGGACTCGGCCGCGTCCGACCCGATCAGGTTCGACCCGTTGCACGCGTTCCGCAACCGGCTGATCCGCAACCTGCTCGACACGATCGGACCGCCCGGCGACGTGATGGCCGAGCGCATCGCGCGCTGCGGCTCGATGCAGGAATTGCGCGACCTGATGCCGGCCGTTTCGTCGATCGTCGAAGCGATCCGCGGCCCGGCGGCGGCCCGCGAGTTCGTGATCCGCGCGACAAAATCGTCCTGAAAGCCGCAAATGGCGGCGAACAGTCCGCCTTATCGTCGCGCGGACAGCTCGGCGTACGGGTCGCGGCCTATAATTCCCCGCTTCCAAGAACGCGCGCCTACGAGCCAGCCAGACGCCGATGAATCACTTCGCTTCGACTTGCCTCACTCCGCTGGCACGACCGCTGGGGAGGGTCCTGCCGAGATCGCTGCGCCGCCTCGCGCTAACCGTCGCGCTAGGGTTCGCGGCTTCCGCGGCGATCGCCGCGAACGCCCCATCACCGGCAGCGCCGCAAGCCGCAGCCGCCGCGTCCCCGCAAGCGGTCGGTCCGACGCTGGCCGCGCGAAGCTGGCTGCTGGTCGACGTCACGACCGGCCAGGCGCTGGCGTGGTACGAGCCCGACACCAAGGTCGAGCCCGCGTCGCTGACCAAGCTGATGACCGCTTATGTCGTGTTCGGCGCGGTGCGCGACAAGCGCCTGCAACTGGACGCCCGGCCGCCGGTTTCGCCGCTGGCGTACAAGGCGATCGGCTCGCGGATGTTCGTCGATCCGGCCAAGCCCGCCACCGTCGAGGAACTGATCAACGGCATGATCGTCCAGTCGGGCAACGACGCGTCGATCATCCTGGCAGAGGCGGTGTCCGGCAGCGAAGATACTTTCGCGCAGGCGATGAACCGCGAGGCCCAGCGGATGGGCATGACCAACACGTCGTTCCGCAACTCGACCGGATTGCCCGACCTGCAGCACTATTCGACGGCGCGCGACATGGCGATCCTCGGTTCGCGGCTGATCCAGGATTTTCCCGAGTCGTACGCGACGTACTACTCGAAAAAGGACTACACGTATAACAACATCAAGCAGCCCAACCGCAACCGGCTGCTGTTCATCGACCCGTCGGTCGACGGCATGAAGACCGGGCACACCGAAGCGGCCGGCTACTGCCTCGTCGCCTCGTCCCGTCGCGAACAGCCGGGCGCCGGCTTCTCGCGGCGCTTGCTGGCCGTCGTGCTGGGCACCGGCTCGGAGTCGTCGCGCGCGATCGAGACCCAGAAGCTGTTGAACTACGGCTTCCAGAACTTCGACGCGGTCAAGGTGTTCGGCAAGGGCCAGGCGGCCGGCGAGTACGACGTCTGGAAGGGCAAGTCCGCGCAGGTCAAGGCCGGCTTCGACCAGGATGTGCTCGTCACGGTGCCCAAGGGACAGTCCGACAAGCTCAAGGCCGAGATCGAACGCATCAAGCCGCTGGTCGCTCCGCTGCAGAGCGGGCAGCGAATTGGTACGCTTCGCGTGAAGCTCGACGACAGGGTGGTGCTCGAACGGCCGGTGCTGGCGCTCGATCCGGTCGAAGAAGCCGGCTTCTTCGGGCGCCTGTGGGATTCGATCCGGATGTGGTTCTCCAGCAAGTGAGGCCGGCCACCGGACGATGACCGCCCGGCCCCCGCCCGCCTGCCTGGTGTCGTGATCCTCCTCTCATCGACCGGAGTCCTGCCTTGTCCTCTGAACAGATCGTCTATCTCAATGGCGAGCTCCTGCCGCTCGACGAAGCGAAGGTTCCGGTACTGGATCGCGGCTTCATCTTCGGCGACGGCATCTACGAGGTCGTGCCCGTCTATGGCGGCCGGGTGTTCCGCTGGCCGCATCACCACGCACGGCTCGAGCGCAGCCTGAAGAAGATCGGCATCGACAATCCGATGACCGCCGACGAGTGGACGCGCCTGGTCCAGGACCTGATCGCGCGCCATCCATGGACCGACCAGTTCGTCTACCTGCACATCACGCGCGGCGTCGCCAAGCGCGACCATGCGTTTCCGAAGGGCGTCGCGCCGACCGTGTTCGCGATGTCCAGTCCGCTGACGCTGCCGACGCAGGCCGTGCGCGAGGCCGGCATCGACGTCATCACGCTGCCCGACGTGCGCTGGCTGCACTGCGACATCAAGTCGATCTCGCTGCTGGGCAACGTGCTCGCGCGCCAGGCGGCCGCCGATGCCGGAGCGCTCGAATGCATCCAGTTCCGCGACGGGTTCATGACCGAAGGCTCGTCGAGCAACATCTGGATCGTGCGCGGCGGCCAGGTGTTCGGCGCCGTGCCGGACAACCGGATCCTCGAAGGCATCCGCGTCGGCCTGATGGACGAGCTGTGCCGGGACGCGGGCCTGGCGCTGACGCTGCGCCCGATCCTGCGCGAAGAAGTGCTGGCCGCGGACGAGGTGATGGTGACATCCGCGACCAAGGAGATCCTGCCGGTCGCGCGCATCGACGGCAAGCCGGTCGGCACCGGCAGGCCCGGTCCGGTCTACGCCGCGTTGTATGCCGCTTATCAACGGGCCAAGGCGCGCCATGACTGAAGGCGACGACACCACGCGCGAAGCATTCGACCGGCTCGCGCAGTTGCTCGAGTTTCCGGTCGATTTCCCGCTGAAGGTCCTCGGCCAACGGGTCGACGGCTTCGAGGCCGCGATCG
>JAKPAM010000092.1 GCA_029779435.1 Pseudomonadota bacterium
GACCGGCGGCCAGCCGGTCGACGGCTCGCTGACGGTGCCCCAGATCGTCGCCGAGCTGCAGGCCGAGGGCGCGCGCAAGATCGTCATCTGCACCGATGACCCGGACAAGTACGACGCGCTGAAGAAGACCGAGCCGGCATTGGCCGGCATCGAGGTCCACCATCGCGATCACCTGGACTGGCTGCAGCGCGAGCTGCGCGAGATTCCCGGTTGCACGATCCTGATCTACGAGCAGACCTGCGCGTCCGAGAAGCGGCGCCGGCGCAAGAAGATCGTCGACGGTAAGCCCGCTTACCCGGATCCGGCCAGGCGCGTCGTCATCAACGAGGCCGTCTGCGAAGGTTGCGGCGATTGCAGCGTGCAGTCGTCGTGCGTGTCGGTCGAACCGCTGGAAACCGAGTTCGGTCGCAAGCGCACGATCAACCAGTCGTCGTGCAACAAGGACTATTCGTGCGTGAAGGGCTTTTGCCCGAGTTTCGTCACCATCGAAGGCGGCCGGTTGCGCAAGGGGCGGCCGGGGCTGACCGCGGCCGTCATCGGGTCGGCGCGAGCCGCCGCGGCAGGGGCGGCGGCCGGTGAACTGGCGCGCAGCGCGGCGTCGGCGGTCGGCGGCACCGGCGCCGGTACCGACTGGAAACCGCTGCCCGAGCCGGCGCTGCTGCCGCTCGGCCATGAAGGACACGCGATCTACGGCATCCTGGTGACCGGCGTCGGCGGCACCGGCGTCGTCACGATCGGCCAGTTGCTCGGCATGGCCGCGCATCTGCAAGGCATCGGCGTGTCGGTGCTGGACATGGCCGGGCTCGCGCAGAAGGGCGGCGCGGTGTTCTCGCACGTGCAGATCGCCGCGCGCCCCGAGGACCTGCATGCGACGCGCATCGCCACCGGCGAGGCCGACCTGCTGATCGGTTCGGACCTGGTCGTCAGCGCCGGCGCCGAGGCGTTGTCCAAACTGCGGCGCACGGTCACGCGCGCGGTCATCAACGACGACGTGGCGCCGACGTCCGACTTCCTGCGCAACCCCGACTGGGCGCTGCCCGCCGATTCGCTCAAGCGCAACATCCTCGAAGCAGCCGGCGAACAGGAGATCGATTTCATCGAGGCGACCGAACTGGCCGTCGCGCTGATGGGCGATACGCTGATGACGAACCCGTTGTTGCTCGGCTATGCGTGGCAGAAGGGCTGGGTGCCGCTGCAACGCGTCGCGTTGGAACGGGCGATCGTGCTGAACGGGGTGGCCGTCGAGGCGAATCGCCTCGCGTTCGAGTGGGGTCGCCGGCTGGCCGATGATCCGGCAGCCGTGCGCCGCGCGGCGGGGCTCGACACCGCCCGCTCGCACCAGCCGCCTCCGCAGCCGGTGCACGTCATCGAGTTCAAACGTCCGAACCGCGCCGGCGCGGATGCCTCGTCGCGAAGCGAGCTCGAAGCCGTCGGCGCCGTGACGACGCTGGCGCAGCTCGATGCGTTGATCGCGCGCCGCGTCGACGTGTTGACCGCTTATCAGAACGGCCGTCTGGCGCGGCGCTATGCGAAGCTGGTCGAGCGCGTACGGGCCGTCGAAGCCGACCGTATCGGGGCGAGCAGTGGCGGGGCGGGAACTGCCGGGGGCGCATCGAACGGCGGCGAGGCGATGCTGCCGCTGACCGAGGCCGTCGCCCGCTTCGCGTTCAAGCTGATGGCCTACAAGGATGAATACGAGGTCGCGCGGCTGCATGCGGATCCGGCGTTCCAGCGCAAGGTGGCCGAGCAGTTCGAAGGCGACTACACGCTGCGCTTCCACCTGTCGCCGCCGTTGTTCGCCCGGGTCGATCCGAAGACGGGGCGGCCGCGCAAACAGGCGTTCGGCCCATGGATCCTGCCGGTCTTCCGGGTATTGGCGCACGGCAAGCATTTGCGCGGCACGCCGTTCGACGTGTTCGGCCATACCGCCGAGCGCAAGATCGAGCGGCGATTGATCCGCGACTACCTGGCGCTGGTCGACGAGATCGTCACGCGGCTCTCGCGCGACAACCATGCGCTGTGCGTGAGCCTCGCCCGCCTGCCCGACGGCATCCGCGGCTACGGCCCGGTCAAGGCCGGGTCGATCGAGCGGGTAGGGGCCGACTGGCAGGCGGGCCTGGCTCGGCTGCGCGGGGAGTTGCCGCCCGGGCATCGGGCCCCCGTCGTGCCGATCAAAGCGGCTTGAGTGTCGTATTACGGTTCGTTGAATACGATTGTTGCTTGAATTGAACGATCAATAGCCCGTTTGGGGCTTATATTGAGGAGCCGGTACAGGTATGATGTCCGTGTGACCGTAGGGGTTTGTCCGGATATGACAGACTCCTAGTGCGCCATCCTCCCACGGAGGTCGACCATGAAAAAATACTACTCCTCTGAGCCCGGGTCTCTTTTTACCCCTAGCGCGGCGCCTCGCCGCACCGGCTGGCCATCGAAGGCCGGCGCCCTGTTCGCACCGGCGATGTGGGTCGTCGGCGCACTGATTCTCGTCTATTTCTATCGGATGACCAGCGGCGGTGCGCCGGCCTCGGACCAGGCCGACAACCTGCTGTGCATGGTCGTCGACGAGATCCTGAACGTCATCGCGCCCAGCTTGACGCTGGACGGTTCGCGGGGGTGATCGGACGCCGGCGCTGTCTTCGTGACTTGCTTTTCGCGCCCCCGCTGGCGTTGACGCTCGGCGCCTGCCGGGCGCTGTCCTCCGGTACGGACGCGGCGGCAGTCGGGGGCGCCGCTCCCGATGTCGATCGCCGCTCGGCCCGCGGCAGTGCCGTTGGTCCGCGGTTGCCCGATATGCCGTTCGCGATGGGTATCGCGTCCGGGGATCCGTCGACTGACGGTTTCGTCATCGGCACCCGCCTTCTTGGCGCCGCACCGGCCGACGCTCCGATCGATCCGGTGCCTGTCGCGATCGCGTGGGAAGTCGCCGACGATCCGTCGTTCTCGCGCATCGTGGCCCGCGGTCGCACGTTGGCCCTGCCGGCCTTCGCGCACGCGGTGCAGGTCGAGGTCGCCGGCCTGCGGCCGGACCGCTGGTACTGGTATCGCTTCCATGCCGGCCTCGGCGATTCGTCGGCGACGAGCCCGATCGGCCGCTCGCGGACCACGCCGGACGCTGCCGGCGCGATCGGCCGCTGGCGGCTGGCGTTCGCGTCGTGCCAGCAGTACGAGCAGGGCTATTACGGCGCTTATCGCCACCTGCTGGCCGACGGCGTCGATCTGGTCGTGTTCCTCGGCGATTACATCTATGAATCCAGTTGGGGCCAGCACCACGTCCGCCATCACGGCACGCCCGAGCCGGTGACGTTGGACGAGTATCGGGCGCGCCATGCGTTGTACCGCAGCGATCCGCATTTGCAGGCGATGCACGCCGCGGTGCCATGGGTCGCGTGCTGGGATGATCACGAGGTGCAGAACGATTACGCCGGCGACCAGGCGCAGGATCTGGCGCCGGATTTTCCGTGGCGGCGGGCTGCCGGCTACCGCGCATGGGCCGAGACGATGCCGCAGCGACCGATGGCGCGCCGCATGGCGCAGGCGGTCGCGTGCGTGATGGCCGGCGCGTCAGCCGATGCGGGGCAAGGCCGGGCGGGGCAGAGCGAGGCGGGCTGCTCGGTGGCGCTCGCCGATTGGCAGCGCTGGCCGATCCATCGCCAGTTCGACATCGGGCCGCTGCTGAGCCTGATCCTGCTCGACGACCGGCAATATCGCAGCCCTCAGGCGTGCCCGTCGCCCGGCCGCGGCGGTGGCCGTATCGTGCGGGACTGCGTGTCGCTGGCGGATCCGTCGCGCACGCTGCTGGGCTTCGAGCAGGAGCGTTGGCTCGACCAGCGGCTGCGCGCGTCGCGGGCGACGTGGACGCTGATCGGCCAGCAGACACTGTTCTCGCGGGCCGACCGCGAGCCCGGCCCGGGCGAAGCGTTCAGTTCCGATACCTGGGACGGCTATCCGGCCGCGCGCCAGCGTCTGCTCGATTCGATCGCCGGTTCACGCGTGTCCAATCCGCTGATCATCGGTGGCGACGTCCACGCGAACTGGGTCAGCGCGGTCCGCGCGGATTTCGATCGGCCCGGCGCGCCAGTCATCGCCAGCGAATTCTGCGGCACGTCGATCACCTCGCAAGGGGGGCCGCAGGCCCGGCACGACCAGGCGCGCGACGAGAACCCGTGGTTCCTGCTGGCCGAGTCGCGGCATCGCGGTTATGGATTGATGACGCTCGACCGGCAGCGCTGCGTGACCGAGCTGCGGGTCGTCGACGACGTACGCCGCCCCGACCCGGCGGTGTCGACGCTGGCGGCGTTCGAGGTGCGGGCCGGACAGCCGGGGCCGAGGCGGATCGGTTGACCGACGAGGGCCTAAGGTCTTGCCGCCAGCGCGCGCATCCGGTCGATCCGATCGCCGCGCACCGGATGCGTGGAGATGAAGCGTTCGATCTGTGGCGCGGGCGCGCTGTCGTCCGTGAACGTGCGTAGCAGCGCGATCATCGGCTCGACCGGCAGGCCGGCGGCCTTCAGTGACCTGACCGCGTAGTCGTCGGCGTCGCGCTCGAAGCCGCGCGAATACTCGAGCGCGAGCAACGCGCCGGGATCCGCCGCCGCCAGCGCCGACGCGTCGCCGAAGAACGTCGAGAAGATCGCCGACACCGCCGCGTGCTGGATCAGCGTGCGCATCGTGTGATGGTGGGCGACGTGACCCAGCTCATGCGCGAGCACGCCCATCAGTGCATCGTCGTCGCCGGCGCGCCGCACCATCTGGTCGGTGACGACGATCCGTCCGCCCGGCATCGCATAGGCGTTCGCGCCTCCGGCCCACGCGCGGAACTCCAGCAGGTAAGCGGGCGCGTCCGGTACGCGGGCGACGACGTCGGCGAACCGTTCGCGCACGCGCTCGCGTTGCGCGGGCGACAGCGTGCTCGGGGTGAACAACTGCGCGTCGATGCGCGGCCAGACATCGTCGGCGATCCGTTCTTCGACGCTTGGCGGCAGCCAACCGATGGCGAGCGAAGCGGCCCAGGGCAGCAGCCACAGGTACAGGCTCCAGAGCAGCGCGGCCAGCGCGATCATCGCGCAGCCGACGCCGACCCACGAGCGGTGCGCGCGTTCGATGAACCCCGGCTCGATGCCGGCCGGGGCCAGCAGCGCCGCCAGCCGGGCCTTGTCGGTGACGACCAGCGTCGCTCCATTGGCCAGGTCGATGCGTTGCGGTGCATGGCGCAGCGCTTCCTGCACCTTCACCAGCGAGAGCGCGTGATGATCGATCGTCATGCCGTTCCGGTCGACGACGACCAGGTTGCGCTGGTGCAGTTCGATGCGCACGTCGCGCGCGTGGGCGCTGCGACCATCGAAGTACACGGCGGGCACCGACGTCGGCTGCATCGGGGCGCCGGCGGGGTCCGCGCGGATCGGCGACCGGGGCTCCGTCGTCATCGCGTCACCGCGCGGGGCAAAGCGTGGGACAGGGTGCGGGGTATGGCGCGGATCACAGCGAGATATCGAAGCCCAGCAGGTCCATCGCCTCGGCGCCGATCGCCACGTCGTCGGGCGGCGGGATCGCCACGATAGCCTGATGGAAGTCGCCGGCCGGCTGCAGGGTGACCGCGCCGATCCGCATCCGGGCGGTGGCCACGGCCGCGAACGGACGGTACAAGCCCAGCGAGACGATCGTCAGCAGCAGGTTCTTCAGTTGCAGCCGGACATAAGCGATCGGGTCGAGCGCGCTATGGATCACGTGCTCGCCCAGGCGTGCCTGGCCCCAGGTCAGGTTCTGCACGCGCGCGGTGATGTACGGCCAGATCGACGACGCCAGGCAATAAGCGATCAGGCCGCCGAGCAGCGTCACGCCCTGGTTGAGCGCGCGCGTGTCGATGTCCCGCTCGGCAAGCAGTTCGGTCAGCCGGTCGGCGGCGGCGATCAGGACGATGGCCGGCAGCGTCATCAGGAACCACAACGCGATGACCGCGACGTAGATCGCGATGAACTCACGGCTGCGAAAACGCGTGACCAGCTTCAGGTTGACGAAGCGCGAGTGGTCGATCGCATAGCGGCGCCACGTCGCATGCATCATCGGATACAGCAGCACGGCCACCAGCGGCACCATCAGCACGACGAGGCGGCCGGCGTCGCCGACCAGGATCAGCGCGGGCACCGTCACCAGCACGGCGGCCAGCGCGGTGAATCCCAGCACGATCTGGTACGCCTCGGCGACCGTGCCATCGAACGCCAGCCGCAGGCCGCGGTAGCTGGTATTGGCCAGCCTGAAACCGATCGACCGCTGCATCAGCCACGGCAGGATCGCGAAGAACACGATCCACGCGCCGGTCGTGATGATCGAGCCGAGGAAATCCGCCTGCGTCAAGCCCAGCAGGCCCAGCGACAGCAGGCGCCCGCGCAGGATCGCGCTGGGTGAACCGTGATAGTCGAAGCCGATGCCGGCCAGCATCGTGTGCTGGTGGAAGTACTTCTCGCGGCGGACCTTGGCCCACGCCGAGTAGACGCCCAGCGTCAGCACCGTCAGCAGCAGGTTGACGATCCAGATCCGGAAATACTCGTCGCCGGAAGCGGTGAACGTCATCGGCAGCGGCGCGGCCGGATCGCGCACCGGCGCGACCGCGGCGTCGCGGACCGGCGGCATCGTCGTCACGCGTTGGCGTCCTTGGCGGCGTCCGGATCGGCGACGCCCGGCATCAGCATCCGCGCCACGTGCTCGCCGATCGCCAGCGACGACGTGAGGCCCGGCGATTCGATGCCGAACAGGTTGACCAGCCCCGGCACGCCATGGTCGTCCGGTCCCTGGAACGTGAAGTCGCGCGCCGCCTCGCCGGGCCGCTGCAGCTTCGGACGGATGCCGGCGTAGGCGGGCAGCAGCGCGCCGTCGGGCAGGGCCGGCCAGTACTGGCGGATCTCGTGATAGAAGCCGTCGGCGCGGCGCGGATCGACCTGGTAGTCGATCTCGTCGATCCATTCGACGTCCGGCCCGAAGCGAGCCTGGCCGCCCAGGTCGATCGTCAGGTGCACACCGAGACCGGCGGCCTGCGGCATCGGATAGATCAGGCGCGAGAAGGGCGCGCGCCCGGCCAGCGAGAAATAATTGCCCTTGGCGAACAGCGTCGGCGGCACGAGATCGGCGGCCAGGCCTTCGATCCGACGTGCGACGGCCGATGCATGCAGTCCGGCGCTGTTGATCAGCACCCGGGT